>JBJMWN010000191.1:0-3752 GCA_045810085.1 Povalibacter sp.
CAGGCCTATCTTGGATATGAAGAGAAGGTCGCGCGCGGCGAACTGAAGCTCTACAAGAAGGTTCCCGCGATTCAACTGTGGCGCAAGATGCTCTCGATGCTGTTCGAGACGGGCCATCCGTGGATTACGTTCAAGGATCCGTGCAACGTGCGAAGCCCGCAGCAGCACGTCGGCGTTGTCCACAGCTCGAACCTGTGCACTGAAATCACACTGAACACAGGGCCGGACGAAATCGCCGTGTGCAATCTCGGCTCCGTCAACATGCCCGCGCACCTGGATCTCGCGACCGGCCGACTCGATATGGCGAAGCTCAATCGAACGGTCGGCACTGCGATGCGCATGCTGGACAACGTGATCGACCTCAACTTCTACTCCGTCGGCAAAGCTCGCAATTCGAACTTCAAGCATCGGCCGGTCGGTCTCGGGATCATGGGTTTCCAGGACTGCCTGCACATGTTGCGCATTCCGTACGGCTCGAAGGCATCGGTGGAATTCGCCGATCGTTCGATGGAGCAGATCGCGTACATGGCGTTCTGGGCGTCGACCGATCTCGCGGAAGAGCGCGGACCGTATTCGACTTTCAAAGGTTCGCTGTGGGACCGCGGAATTCTGCCGTTCGACACCGTCCGGCTGCTTTCGGAAGAGCGGGGCGGCTATGTCGACTGCGACATGTCGACGGTGCTGGATTGGGACAGTCTGCGCCAGCGCATCAAGAGCGTGGGTATGCGCAACTCGAACTGCCTTGCGATCGCGCCGACCGCGACGATTGCGAACATAACCGGGCTCTCCCAGTGTATTGAGCCCACGTATCAGAACTTGTACGTGAAATCGAATCTGTCGGGAGAGTTTACAGTCGTCAACGAGTTTCTCGTTCGCGATCTCAAGAAGCTGAATCTTTGGGACGAGGTGATGATTGCGGATCTCAAGTATTTCGATGGCTCGCTTTCGAAGATCGATCGCATACCGCCTGACGTTCGTAGCCTTTATGCGACCGCATTCGAAATCGATACGCAGTGGCTCGTGGAATGTGCGGCGCGCCGTCAGAAATGGGTGGACCAATCGCAGTCGCTGAATATCTACATGGCAGGCGCATCCGGCAAGAAGCTTGATGAAACGTACAAGCTTGCCTGGCTGCGGGGTCTTAAGACCACGTATTACCTGCGAACGCTCGGCGCGACTTCGACCGAGAAATCGACCGGACGCGCAGGGCAGCTCAACGCGGTCCCAACAGACGGCGGAGTCGCGGGGCAGGAGAACGCGCAGCCCAAGTTTTGCGCGATCGATGATCCCGAATGCGAAGCGTGCCAGTAGCCATAGAAGCAACAGGAGATAAATGATGCTGCAGTTCGAAGAACACGCCGCAGGAGCACCGGCAATGGGCGCGGCCCATGTGGCGGCCACCAGACCTCAAGTCGCTGGCCCCGCCGATGCGAGCGCGCGGCGCGTCAACGTGGCGGACAAGAGAATCATCAATGGGCAGACGGACGTCAATCAGCTCGTGCCCTTCAAGTACAAGTGGGCTTGGGAGAAGTATCTGTCCGCGTGCGCGAACCACTGGATGCCGCAGGAGATCCAGATGAGCCGTGACATCGAGCTTTGGAAGAATCCGAACGGATTGACCGAAGACGAACGGAGAATCGTCAAGCGCAATCTGGGCTTCTTCGTGACCGCCGATTCGCTCGCGGCAAACAACATCGTGCTGGGAACCTACCGCCACATTACGGCCCCCGAGTGTCGACAATATTTGCTGCGTCAGGCCTTTGAAGAGGCGATACACACTCACGCCTATCAGTACATAGTGGAAAGCCTGCAACTCGATGAGGGCGAGGTATTCAACGCTTATCACGAGATACCGTCGATTCGCGACAAGGACGAGTTTCTGATCCCGTTCATCGATGTCCTGACCGATCCCGCATTCAAGACCGGAACGCTGGAGAACGATCAGAAGCTGCTGAAAAGTCTGATTGTTTTCGCGTGCGTCATGGAGGGACTCTTCTTCTACGTCGGCTTCACTCAAATCCTCGCGCTCGGCCGCCAGAACAAGATGACCGGCGCTGCGGAACAGTACCAGTACATCCTTCGCGACGAATCGATGCACTGCAATTTCGGCATTGACTTGATCAATCAGATCAAGGCGGAGAACGCGCAGCTATGGACCCCCGAGTTTCGCAATGAGATTCGCGCGATCATGGCGAGGGCGGTCGAGCTCGAATATCGCTACGCCGAAGACACCATGCCGCGCGGTGTGCTGGGGTTGAACGCGGCCATGTTCAAAGAGTACCTGCGCTTCATCGCCAATCGACGTTGCCAGCAGATCGGGCTAGACACGCTGTTCGAAGGAGCAACCAATCCGTTCCCATGGATGGCTGAAATGATCGATCTTAAAAAGGAAAAGAACTTCTTCGAGACTCGCGTCACGGAGTATCAGACCGGTGGCGCGCTAAGCTGGGACTGACTAAGGAAGGAGGACGATCGTTGGCATACAGTCTTAAGTATCGACGTTACCGTAGCCGCAGACCCAGCTCACACGCTGTAACCGAGTTACGCGCGGAGCGCAACTACACCCTGTGGTTGCGCTTCGACGACGGCCTCGAAGGGCACGTGTACTTGGGAGACTTGGTCGGCACGCAAAGTTTCGGCGTGCTGTCGGACGAGGAGAAATTCAGTCGCGCGGCGATCGATCCCATTTCGAACGCAGTCACGTGGGAAGGTGAGATTACGCTGGACCCCGATGCACTCTATAGAGACGTCGTGAGCCAAGCTTTTGCACAGTTGCACTGACAATCACTTCAGACTCAGGAGGTCACATGGCAAAGAAAACGGCCGGTCGAAGCAAAGCGGCTAAAAAGCGCGGCAGGAAGTCAGTTGCAAGGAAGGCGGCTTCCAAGAAAAAAGCGTTGAAACGGGCAGCAAAGAAGAGCGTTCGTAAGTCGCCGCGCAGGCCGATGACGGCCAAAAAAAAGCCGACTCGAAAGTCGGCTAAGAAAAAAGCAGCCAAGAAAAAGTCCGCTGCCCCTAGGCGGCGCCCCGAACCTGAGGCTCATCCGACCCAACCTGTCGTAGAGCTTTCAGCACCCGAAGCACCTCAACCGGTGTCGATCCCCGGCGCCTGGCCGTTTCCCATGGGGCCCCGGCCTTAGCAACCATGCTCGCGGTCGGAGATGCTGCTTCTCCGGCCGCTCGCTGAAGATCTTCACCAGCGGACAGCAGGCCACCAAAGATACCGAATCTGCCCTAGGGCGACAAGCCGTGCGGCCGTGTTGCATCGCAACAACACAGTAACCTCAAGGACTTACCGGCCAAAGAAATAAATCCTGCTGAGATCTTGCTCAGGCGTTAGATTTTTGCTAATGCCCAAGCAGCGGTCGCTGCATACCGGTTGACATCGGCTGTGGCCACCGTTGCGACAGCTGCGTCGCAAACACTCGGCCCGAACACGAATCATGCGCGCTCTTCGCGAGCAGCGATGTTCAATGCGCTTAATTGAGCGTTGTCCAGACGTCGCCAAACGCGCTCGCAGCTGCATCGATGTGCGATTCACCGATATGCCGATGAGTCACGAAGCGCAAAGTGTATGGCCCGCTCGGGCTCACGAGCACTGCACGCTTGCCCAGGGCGGCTGCCCATTCTGCAGCGGGCACGCCATGAGTCGGCAACTCGACACGCACTATGTTCGTTTGCACATGCACCGGATCGACCAACCGATTGTCGATTGCGTGCAACCTGACCGCGAGCTGTTTCGCGGTCGCATG
>JBJMWN010000192.1:0-8142 GCA_045810085.1 Povalibacter sp.
AAAGAGGAAGAGGAAAAAATTCTTGCTTCCGTCGCGAGTTCACTCGACGCATTGCAGGTTTTCTTGGAGCAAGGTGCCGAGAAAGCCATGAACGGGTTACACGGCAAGAAGTAGCTGTCGCCGCGCGTTCGCGAGCGATGCATTGCTTTGATCCCACGAGCATTCATTCCTCACCCTATTAGGTTCGCTTCAAGGCATGGGCATCAAAACCGGAATCGTGGGTCTGCCGAACGTCGGCAAGTCGACGCTGTTCAATGCGCTTACACGTGCGCAGATCGCGGCAGAAAATTATCCGTTCTGCACCATCGACCCGAACGTGGGCATCGTTCCGGTGCCTGATCCTCGATTGCAGGAACTCGCAGAGATCGTTCACCCCGAACGCGTCCTGCCTGCGACCGTTGAGTTCGTCGACATCGCCGGACTCGTTGCCGGCGCATCGAAAGGCGAAGGACTCGGCAATAAATTCCTGTCTCACATCCGTGAGACCGATGCGATCACTCAAGTTGTTCGCTGTTTCGAGAACGACGACATCATCCACGTGGCAGGCCGCGTCGGCCCACTCGATGACATCGATGTGATCAATACCGAGCTCGCGCTCGCCGATCTCGATACGGTCGAGCGTGGATTGCTGCGCGCGGAAAAGGCCGCCAAAGCCGGCGACAAGGATGCAGTGCGTCTACGCGATCTGCTGAAGAAAATGCGTGAGCACCTCGATGCTGGGAAGCCTGCGCGCTCCTTGATCAAGGATGCTGAGGAAGTGCGGATCCTCCACGAGCTGCATCTCATCACGCTCAAGCCGCTCATGTACGTTGCGAACGTGGCGGAAAACGGTTTCACCAACAATCCTCATCTGGATGCAGTGCGTGCACGAGCGACAGAAGAAGGCTCGGAAGTAGTCCCCGTGTGTGCCGCGATCGAAGCTGAAATCGCGCAGCTCGATGAAGGCGATCGCGCGGACTTTCTTGCCGAGCTCGGCCTGGAGGAACCAGGCTTGAATCGCGTCATTCGCGCAGCTTACAAACTGCTCGGCTTGCAAACGTATTTCACAGCGGGCGAAAAAGAAGTGCGCGCGTGGACCGTGCGCGTGGGCGCAACTGCGCCGCAGGCTGCTGGCGTCATTCACACCGATTTCGAGAAAGGATTCATTCGCGCAGAAGTGATCGCCTATGACGACTACATCGCTAACAAAGGCGAGCAGCGCGCAAAAGAATCCGGAAAGCTACGTCTGGAAGGCAAGGAATACATCGTGCACGAAGGCGATGTCATGCACTTCCGCTTCAACGTCTGAGTGCCTGAAGCGGGTTTAGCTCGTCGAAGCAGACACTTCGACCTGCGGAGATTCTGCTCCTAGAAACGAAAGCAGAATCTGCGTGAACTCGTCCGACCGTTCGATGTTCAACAGGTGAGCGGCATCGAGCATCCTCAACCGTGCGCCAGAAATTGAATCTGCAATCAGCTGCAGATCTCGTTCCGGTGCGACCGCATCTTGTGAGCCGCCGATCACCAGCGTCGTCGCCGTGATCGTGTTGATGGTACGTCGCAGGTCCATGTCGCGGATCGCTGCGCAGCACGCCGCGTACCCGAGCGGATCGACACTCAAAAGCATCTTACGGACTTTGTCGACGCGCTCTGGTGCGGACGCTCGGAACCCTTCAGTGAACCACTTGCTGAGGATCGTCTCGGCCAGAGCGCCCATTCCCTGCGTTGTGACCGTTCGCATGCGTTCGTCCCAGTTCTCGCGCGGAGGCATGTAGGGCGCGGTACTGCAAAGCGCGATCTTCAACACACGATCGGGCCATGCCGATGCAACTTGCATCACGGTCATCCCGCCCAATGAAATTCCACAGAGATGTGCGCGGGCGATCCCGCAAGCGTCCAGCACGGCGAGCGCATCGCGCCCAAGGCGTTCAAGTGTGAGTTCCCTGGTCGAACCGGCTGATGATTCGCCATGACCACGGGCGTCGTAGCGGACGAGCTCGAACTGCTGCTGCAGCGAGTCCAGCTGGTCGTCCCACATCTCCAGGCTCGTCCCGAGTGAGTTAATCAACATCAGCGCCGGCGCCCCAGGCCTGGGGGTGTGCTCGCAGCGCAATTGCGCATCTTCAACGGTGACAAGCTTCATGGCGCCTCATCATCAGAACGAAACCTACCTGAGGTCCGTTCCCTGTCAGGTATGGCGATGCTGCTGAAGCGCGTTCCCGCCTGAGCATTTCTTGACAGCGTCGGGAGTGCTCCAGACAATGCCGGCCCTCCGTTCTCCCTCGTCCCTGGCGTCTCCCGCCGTCGAGTTAGAAAAGGCTAGGTAGCTCAGCTGGTTAGAGCGTGGCACTCATAATGCCGAGGTCGTGGGTTCGAGTCCCACCCTAGCCACCATCCTCAATGCCCTGCGCAAGTTTTGCGGCTTGCTCCTCCTCAAGGAGCTGCCCAGCACGCGCCCCGACCATGAAATCAACGCCGATTCGCTGCAGTGGGCCCAAGGTGTGCGGCACTTTTCAGAGCTGTTGAGGCTTGGATTGAACGCAGTTTGGCGTTGCTTCCGCGTCCATCACGAGAATGCCCCCGCGCTGGCCGCACGCGGCACACGGTGTTTTAGCTAGCAGGACAATGAATTCGGCTTCGACTGCTGCGGAGAAGATAAAGATCTCTGCGCCGCAATGGCTGCATGTCCAGCGATCGGCGCGCGACATACACAGCTCCTGTTTTTAGTTGTTGGCTGCGTGTAACAGAAACGTCCGACACGTCGATAGAAGCTATTCGCTTACGGTATGTAGATAAAAAACCTACAAACCGAATTCCCGCCGAGTCGGCAGGCGCGGGAGCAGAAACGGCTTTCGAGCCGTGCCTCGGAGCGGGTGCACGCGAACCGTGGTTCGCGCATCTGCAACGACGCATGCGCGCATTCCAGACTTCATACCGTGCTTCAGCGCTCGCCACAATTCGCCAGCATGCTTCTGCACCTTGCCATCAGCGGTGCAATCTCGTGCCCGCTTTGCGCCTTTGAATAGCTCCCACGGGTAAATCGTCACCTGCACTAACGACGAGACACTGTGGGAGACAGGCCATGTTCAAGAAAGTAATCATCGGAGCAGTTGCCATTGCGATGGTGTCGGGTGCCGCACAGGCCAGCGAAAACAAGCTAACTAAGGAGGAGGGTGTCGGAATGGGGACGGGTGCCGCAGTCGGTGCTCTCGTTGGCGGTCCAATCGGCGCATTCATCGGCCTGATGGTCGGCGGCGCAATGGGCGATAGCCTTGGGACCGCGAAGCAGGCGCAACTGCACGCTAAGGATTCGGAACAACGTGCTCAAGGATTTGCACTGCGCGCGCAGCAGCTGGAAGAGCAGCTTGCCGACACCCGGGTGGCCCTGATCAAAGCGAGTGAACGCAGCGGCAGCAATGAAGTGCTCGATCAGCTTGTGGAGAAGCTGCACGCGGATGTGATGTTCCGGACTGGCAGTGCAGAGATGGACGAGGGGGTCGCCTGGAAGCTGGAGGAACTCGGGAAATTTCTCGCGACGAATTCGCAGCTTCAGGTCCAGTTGAACGGATTCGCCGATCCGCGCGGAACGGCAGAACAGAACCTGGAGTTGTCGCAGCGTCGCGGTGAGGCGGTTCGCGAAGTGCTGATCCGAGGCGGTGCTTCACCTGAGCAGATTCAGCTGTCGGCGCATGGAGAAGATCTCACGACGGCCCCGAAAGACGATGCGGAGGCCTATGCATGGGAACGCCGAGTGACCCTGATCGTTCGACCTGTGACGACCACGCCTGAGTCGGCAGTGGCTCAGACCCAAGGCCACTGAGCAAAGCTCAAGGGCCGACGCGCCGACGCGTCGGTCTTTGTGGCACTCACGGCAGAATGTCCCAACCACGTACAGTGGGAGCATCCAATGTGTCTGGCAGGAATGGCGATGAGTGACTCATTTGATGTCCCCGCGATCGTCTCCTTTTCGAAAACGACCCCAGAAGTCTCGGTGTCCACTCCGGCCGCTGAGCGTTTGCTAGCCGGCAATCCAGAGCAGATCGCTCGCAACTTCTATTCAGACCCCACCGGCCAGTTCTTTGCCGGTGTCTGGGAAAGCAGCCCGGGCAAATGGCGAGTCAGGTACACCGAAACCGAGTTCTGTCACATCACTCGCGGATCTGTGTACATCGAAGACGAGCGCGGTGCCGCGAGCACTTTTCATGTGGGCGACTCATTCGTAGTACCGGCCGGCTTCTGCGGGACATGGCAGGTGCTTGAGCCCACCGAAAAACTGTACGTAATCTTTGAATCTGCCCCGAAATAGAGCAGAGTCTGCTCCGACTGCACGGTTAACGCGCGCGGTTATCGGGTGTGTTTGACTGGCGGCGTTCCTGTCGGAGTTGTTTGGTGCAACTGCGTGCGGCGCTTCCCGTGCGGCAACTGGCCGCATGGCCGCGCAATTGCTCGGTTATGGCGCTGGCGTATAGCTGGGACGTGGTCTGGCCCGAAAACCCTACCCCTTGGCCCAAGAGGGACGGACACACGAATCCAACATGGCATAGTTGCTGCATCTCTTAGGGCGGGCTGCAGTTGTTGCTTTTTAACCGCAAAAATATCTGGTCACGGCTGCGCACTGCAAATTCAATCATTCGCCCCTTTGGGGCGTGTCACTTTCTCACCACAAGGGGAGATCTATGCGAAATCTGAGGATTCTGGCTGCACTGGGTTTGTTAACGGCAGCGGGGGCGGCAAATGCAGGCATTTCCTCCACGTGGACTGCCACCAGCGATTACGACTTCCGCGGCTTCACGCAAACGGACGAAGACCCGGCTCTCCAGGCCAGCTTGGATTTCTCGACCGACAGTGGCTGGTACATCGGCACTTGGGCAAGCAATGTCGATTTCCCAGGCTACGACGGTTCCCTGGAAGTGGACTTGTACACCGGGTTCTCGGGCGGAGCCGAGGACGGCTTGGGCTGGGACGTTGGTCTGATCTGGTACAACTATCCAGGTTCTGATTCGTCGGAGACGGAATCGAAGATCCCGGACTTTCCGGAAATCTACGGCAAGCTCAGCTACGGAATTTTCTCGGGCAAAGTCTGGTACTCCAACGACTTCGGCGGCTCGGATCAAGACGCCATGTACGTCCAAGGCGATGCTTCCATTCCGCTGCCCGCGAACTTCACGATCGATCTGCATGCGGGCTATAGCTTCGGCGACTACTGGAAGGATGCTGACAGCGAATACGTCGACTACTCAGCGGGCGTCGGCTACACAGTCGGCAACTTCACGCTCGGGCTCAAATACGTCGATACCGACCTTAAAGATACAGACATGGATCGTGTGATCTTCACCGTCTCTACGACTTTCCCCTGGGGAACCTAACCGCCTCACTGACGATGCGATTCGACTAGAGAGCCTCGGACCGCTGGTCCGGGGCTTTTCTTTTTATGGCGTCTCGCGAATGCAGTCGCGCAGCAGCTGTGCAATTTCCGCGATCTGCTCATGCTCGATGATCAACGGCGGCGACAACGCGATGATGTCGCCTGTGAATCGCACTAGCAGTCCTTTCTCGTAGGCTTTCAGAAAAACTTCATACGCGCGTGCCCCGGGCGCACCGGCTCTCGGTGCGAGTTCGATCCCTGCCACAAGACCAAGGTTTCTGATATCGATGACGTGTGGCAGATCGCGAAGTGAATGCACCGCGTCTTCCCCCGCTTGGCCCAGCGTCGCACCGCGCGTGAGAAGTCCTTCACTCTCATAGATGTTCTGTGTTGCAAGCGCCGCAGCGCAAGCGACCGGATGAGAGGAATAAGTGTATCCATGGAAGAGCTCGATCGCGTTCTCCGGGCCTTTCATAAAAGCGTCGTACACGTGTTTGCGTACGAACACCGCACCCATTGGGACCGCGCCATTGGTGAGGCCTTTCGCGGCAGTGATGATGTCGGGAACGACACCGAAGTAGTCAGCGCCGAACGGTGCTCCCAGTCGACCGAAGCCCGTGATCACTTCGTCGAAAATCAACAGAATGCCGTGCCGATCGCAGATCGCACGCAGACGCTGCAGATAGCCCTTCGGTGGCAGTACGACCCCTGCGGATCCTGAGACGGGCTCGACGATCACTGCCGCGATAGTGGATGCGTCATGCAACGCGACAGTTCTTTCGAGGTCATCGGCGAGATGCTCACCCCACGCGGGCACGCCTCGCGAAAAGGCGTTGTGCTCGAGGTCGAGTGTGTGTCGCAGATGATCAACGCCCGGAAGCATTGCTCCAAAAAACTTGCGGTTGTTCACCATGCCGCCGACAGATATGCCGCCGAAGCCGACGCCGTGATAACCCTTTTCACGTCCGATGAGCCGCTGGCGAGTGCCTTCCCCGCGCAAACGCTGATACGCCAACGCGATTTTCAGAGCCGTGTCGACCGACTCAGAGCCTGAGTTCGTGAAGAACACATGATCCAGATCGCCTGGGGTGAGCTTCACCAATCGATTCGCGAGTTCGAAGGCGAGTGGATGCCCCATCTGAAAAGGGGGTGCGTAATCCATGGTCGCGATCTGTTGGCTAACCGCTTCCGTGATCTCTTTGCGGCCGTGCCCCGCGTTCACGCACCAGAGGCCTGCAACGCCGTCCAGAATCTTGCGGCCATCGTGAGTCCAGTAATGCATGCCCTCGGCACGCTCGAGCAGTCGTGGATTGGCCTTGAACTGGCGATTGGCAGTGAAGGGCATCCACAGCGCTTCGAGATCCGCGCGCGAGGGGGCTGAGCACATGTTGGACATCCTGCAGAGGGGTGGCTGCATGATAAGAAAAATGCACACCGGCCTCAAATTCAGCGCAGAAATGCGGGTGAATTGACGCTCTCTGTCGATTATCCTAAACACATCCTCACTCAGGAGCGGGTATGAGTATTGATGTGGGCAGTCATCTGAAAGCGGTGCGCATCATGTACGGGCTGTCGCAGCGCGAGCTGGCGAAGCGCGCTGGCGTCACCAACGGAACCATTTCACTGATCGAGCAGAATCGGGTGAGCCCTTCGATCAGCTCGCTCAAGAAAGTCCTCGACGGCATTCCCATGTCGCTGGCCGAGTTCTTCACGCTTGATCTGAAAAGCGATCCACAGGTGTTCTATGCGAAAGATGAGCTCACCGACATCGGCGATGGCGACATCTCCTTTCGACTCGTTGCGGCGAAGCGTCCCAACCGAGCATTGGCGCTGATGCACGAGCGCTACGGCGTCGGTGCCGACACCGGTGAGGACATGCTGAACCACAAAGGCGAAGAGGGCGGCATTGTCTTGTCTGGAAAGATCGAGTTGACGGTCGGCGGTCAGACTCGCGTCCTCGGACCAGGCGATGCGTACTATTTTCTAAGCACCGTGCCACATCGGTTTCGCAATCCAGGCGCGGAAGCCTGTGAGATCATCAGCGCGTGCACCCCACCGACGTTCTAGCAACGTTCATGCACATGCCGGAACTCCCCGCGTACCCATTGAATCTTCGCAGTGCGGTCGCATCATCCTCGGTCTTTGTTGATCATCGGGCACCCTCATGAAAGTCACCGTGGCCGCTACTCAATTTGCCTGCACCGA
This sequence comes from Povalibacter sp., assembly GCA_045810085.1. GTDB lineage: Bacteria > Pseudomonadota > Gammaproteobacteria > Steroidobacterales > Steroidobacteraceae > Steroidobacter. The sequence goes on from JBJMWN010000192.1 coordinate 7,550, forward strand.
AAATCGTGAGCAGAACCTCGCATCTGCTGAGCGGATGATTCGTGCAGCCGCGAAGCAAGGTGCGAACATCATCCTGATTCAGGAATTGTTCGAGACGCCGTACTTTTGCAAAGAGCACAACCCGCAGTACTTCGAACTCGCTCGCACCATCGAAGAGAGTCCTGCAGTGCGACGTTTTCAGGAGCTCGCGCGCGAACTCGAAGTCGTGCTACCGGCAAGCATCTATGAGCGAGAAGGCAACGCGTTCTTCAACTCGGTCGCCATCGTCGATGCGGACGGCAAGCTGCTGGGCAAATATCGCAAGGCGCACATCCCGGAGAGTCCGGGCTATCACGAAAAGTTCTATTTCTCGCACGGTGACACAGGTTTCAAATTGTGGCCGACGCGCTTCGGCACCATCGGTGTCGCGATCTGCTGGGACCAATGGTTTCCGGAGAGCGCTCGCGCGATGGCAGTACAAGGTGCCGAGATTCTGTTTTATCCAACGGCGATTGGCGCTGAGCCACAGGACCCGAGCATCGACTCGCGTGATCACTGGCAACGTGCAATGCAAGGTCATGCAGCGTCCAACATCATGCCGCTGGTCGCATCCA
>JBJMWN010000193.1:0-11045 GCA_045810085.1 Povalibacter sp.
ATGGCGCCAGGTGCTCACATCCGAGTCAAACGACTGGAGCGAACAGCCGCTCTCGGATACGACAACACTCAAGTTGCCTGCACGCAGCGTCATCACGCTCATCAGATAAGTGAGTCAGGACGCACGCAGATCCTGTAGCCATGTACCCGCTGCACGAGCTTCGGCTTCATGGCCCGGCTCGCGCCAGGTCTCTTTCAATGCAGCCTCATACCAGGCGAGCGTGCCGGGCAGTTCTCGCAGACGCTGCGCATAGGCAGAGGGGGCGGGCGGCAGCTGAAGACCATACGTCTGAACCCGCAACGCGACTGGCGCAAAGAAGGCATCGACAGCAGTGAAGCGATTGCCGGCGAGATATGGGCCGGCGAAACGATTCAGTCCTTCAGTCCAGAGTTCCGCGAGACGTTTCACATCGCGCGCGAGCTCATCCGGATAGCGATCGAGGCGCACGCGAATGCCACAGTTCATCGTGCAGTAGTTGCGTAACGCGCTGAACCCCGAGTGCATTTCTGCCGCTGCGCATCGAGCCCACGCACGCGCTTTGGGTTCGCTCGGCCAGACTTGCGCGTGACGTTCTGCAAGGTATTCGGTGATGCCGAACGAATCCCAGATCACGCTGCCGTCATCGACGAGACAAGGCACTTTGCCGGTCGGAGAAAACTTACGAAACTCATCGAAGCTCGAGCCATCGGCGAACGGGACCAGATGTTCCGTGAACGCGATTTCCAGTTCGCGCATGAGCAGCCAGGGCCGCAGAGACCACGATGAGTAATTCTTGTTGCCGATATAAAGCTCGTACATCAAATGCCTCGCGCCCTCAGACGTGTATGCGCGTAGTAGATCATGCTTTAGATATGGGTCAGCATTCGCGTCCGTTTATTGTCGGTTTTCGTACGCTCCGATCGTCCTGTAGGTGAACGCGCCCATTCGTATGTGGCGCAAACTTCAGCAGAGGTGAATAGCAATGGCCCAGTACGTAGACGGTTTCATTCTGCCAATTCCCAAGAAGAACGCGGAAACCTATCGCCGCATCGCACGCAAAGCCGGAAAAGTCTGGCGAGAACACGGCGCGCTCGAGTACCGCGAATGCGTTGCTGATGACGTCAAGCCTGGCAAGTGGACCTCGTTTCCACAAAGCGTGAAGCTGAAGCCCGGCGAAGTCGTGTGGTTCTCGTACATCGTCTACAAATCCCGCAAACATCGCGATCGCGTGAATGCAAAGGTCATGAAGGATCCGCGGCTCGCGAGCATGATGAATCCGAAGAGCATGCCGTTTGATGGCAAGCGGATGATCTTCGGCGGCTTCAATGTCTCGGTGAGCTTGTGATTGATCACAGCGTTGGCACGGGCGGCGGGGTTCGCTCCGAGAATTGCCCGTTCCAATAAGGATAGTAGGGATAGGGCGGGTGCACTGCGCTCGCCTTGTCCAGCGCACTCATGTGCTCATTCGAGAGAGTCCAGCCGATCGCGCCGAGGTTGTCTCGCAGCTGTTCTTCATTTCGCGCACCCATCAGCACCGTCGCGACCGTCGGTCTTTGCAGTAACCAATTGAGCGCGATCTGCGGCACGCTCTTGCCTGTTGCCAATGCGATTTCATCGAGCACATCGACGATTCGATAGAGACGCTCATCATCGACTGGCGGCGCGTACTGCGCGGTCTCTCTGAGACGATCCGAAGGCGGTGCCGGTTGAGTGCGTCGAAGGCGCCCTGTGAGTCGCCCCCATCCGAGTGGACTCCACACGATCGCGCCGACCTGCTCCTGTACTGCGAGTGGCATGAGCTCCCACTCGTAGTCGCGGCCGACGAGCGAGTAGTAGACCTGATGAGCGACGAATCGTGAGTATCCAAAGCGATCGGCAGCCGCGAGTGACTTCATCATCTGCCACCCGGAATAATTTGATGCGCCCACGTACCGCACTTTGCCGCTGCGAACCAGATCGTTCAGCGTCGACATCACGTCTTCAGTCGGCGTCATCGCGTCGAAGTGATGCAACTGCAGAATGTCGAGGTAATCGGTGTTCAAGCGGTCGAGTGCTCGATCGACACTACGCAGCAGATGATGACGCGAGGCACCGACATCGTTCGGTCCCGTTCCCGAGCGTAAGGTCACTTTGGTCGAAATGATCACTGCATCGCGTCGTCCGTCGATCGCCGCTCCGAGAATCTTCTCCGACTCGCCATTTGAATACACATCGGCGGTATCGAACAGATTGACCCCTGCATCCAGGCAGAGATCGAGCAATCGTCTTGCTGCCTTGGCGTCGGTGTTGCCCCAGGCACTGAACAAAGGCCCCACACCGCCAAAAGTGCCTGCGCCAAATCCTAAAGCGGGCACCTTGAATCCAGAATTGCCGAGATACCGGTAGTCCATGACAGCTCCTGCGAGTTCGATGCGCACAGACTAAAGCGATCATTCGTGTGCTAAAACCATCGGACTGGATAAACACTCTCAATGGTTTATAGACAATGATGGATCGTATCGGCGATCTGAATCTGTTCCTGCGCGTGCTCGATCTGGGTTCGATCAGTGCAGCGGCTCGAAGTCTCGATCTTTCCGTGGCGGTGGCAAGTCAACGCCTCAAGCGATTGGAAAAATCGCTCGGCGTGCGCTTGATCCATCGAACTACGCGCAAATTGCAGGTCACGAGTGAAGGTGCTGCTTTGGCCGCGCGAGGCAGACCGCTGATCGAAGACTTGGAGGTGTTGACGGGAAGCCTGCGTGAAACAGCCGAGCAGAGTGCAGGAACGCTGCGCGTCACCGTGCCCGCATCCTTCGGCAGGCAATACATCTCACCGCTGCTTCCTGAATTTCTGCTTCGATATCCGCGCGTCGCGCTCCAGGTTCATCTCGCCGATCAGATGATCGATCTCGTGAGCGAAGGCTTCGATCTCGCGATCCGGATCGGCACGTTGCCTGACTCATCGCTGGTCGCGCGCAGGCTGGCACCCAATCAACGGGTCCTGTGTGCCTCGCCGGACTATCTACGTCGCAAGGGCGTACCTGCATCGCCGCTTGATCTGCAAGCACATGAGTGTCTGCTCTTGAGCAGTGCGAAGGAGCCGAATGATCATTGGCATCTGCGGCCGCGAACTGGAGGTGAAGAAATCGCTGTTCGTATTCGTGGGCGATTGGAAAGCAACTTTGGTGAAGTCGTGCGCGATGCTGCCCTTGCGGGTCTGGGCATCGCATTGCATTCCACTTGGCACGTGTGCGACGACATCCTGGCCGGTCGTCTCAAGGTCATCCTGCCGGACTATGTGCTGCGGGAAAGTGCGATCTATGCAGTCATGCCCGAGCGCCGCCTGGTGTTACCGCGCGTGCGCGCGTTTGTCGATTTTCTGTTCGAGCACTTCGATCCAATTCCGCCGTGGGATCTGCATGCGCGCAACGCGCGCACGCGCGCTCGTCGAGCTCAGTGAGCGGTGCTCACCAGAAGCCATCCAATGCCGACGGTCACGACCGCGCCCACGGTTCTCTGTGCGATCGACCAGTCAGTGATGGTGCTATCGAGAATCGCGATGCCGACGACCGTCATTGCAAACCAGAACATGCTTTGCATCGCCGCGGATTGCACGCCGAGGCGTTGCTGAAATCCGATGGAGAGAATGTACAACGTGACGCCACCAATGAAGTTGATGAGAGACAGCAGTGAGGTAGTCGCGACGATCGAGCCGGATCTCCAGCTCTGCGCTGCATAGACGAATCCTTTCGCATCGAAGTAGGCAGAGAGTGCAGTGATAGCAAAGAGCGCGGCGATCAGAACGACTTTCATGTGAGCCTCCCTGGTTGGGGGCGGATGTTAACGGAACCCGAAGGTCGTGCGCTCTTGGTCGAAGTGACCTGTGACCCGAGCGTATCAACGAGGACGCCCTGGCCGGACCGGAGATCTTCGTCGCACTTCGGCGGCCTTCAGGGGAAGTCGTAGGAGGACTTCGTTAGAAGCCGTCTAGGTGATTTGCCTCATCAGAGGACAATTGGGTCAACCTCAGTCCTCTCGTACTTCATGCCGAATTCCGCCGCTGCCAAAGTCTCCGGATCCGTTTTGGACGTTCTCGTCATCAGCGGCGATGAGTCCCTGTGCGTGCGTCTCGAAGCGCTGCTCGAAAGCATGGGCAAAGGTGCACTGAGCGTTGGCTCGGTTCAACAGGCTCGAGAAGCCATGAAGGCTGTCTTCTTCCCGTTGTTGATCGTCGAGCGCACGTTGGCGGATGGTGACGGATTGAATCTGTCGCGCGAATATCGTCTGCACAATGCGGAGCGAGCAGTTTCCGTCGTGCTCCTGTCTGACGTCACGAATCCGGGCTCGCGCATCCCCTCAGGGATCGAGATCGAGCTGAACAGGCATGCCACCGACGAGGAGTTTCGCCGGGGCCTGTCTCTGCGACAGGATCGGGAATCAACACGCCGCACTCATACTGATGAGGCTGCCCGCCTTGCGTCCCTGAAGTCATACGACATTCTCGATACGCAGGGTGAACGCGAATACGACGACATTACTCAACTCGCGGCTCACATTGCGCGCGCACCGATCGCATTGCTGTCTCTGGTCGATGACTATCGTCAATGGTTCAAATCGCGTCTGGGACTTGCGCTCGAGCAGACGCCTCGGGAATACGCATTCTGCGCTCACGCAATCGAGCACCCGGAAGGTGTGTTCGTAGTGCCCGACGCAACGGAGGATTTGCGCTTCGCGGAGAATCCGTTGGTCGTAGGTGAACCGCACATTCGCTTCTACGCAGGTGCGCCGCTCGTGACGGCCGACGGCTTTGCGTTGGGTACCGTCTGCGTGATGGATAACAAACCTCGCACCCTGGATGCTGAAGGTCAGGCTGCGCTGGCAGCTCTGGCTCGACAGGCTGGCGCCTTGCTCGAGCACCGCAGGCGAGGAGTGGATCTCGAAAAAGCTCTGATCGCGCGCCGCGAAATGGAAGCTGAACTGCGCCGCAGCGAAGCGTTGTTCAGAGAGGCTTACGAAAACGCGCCGATTGGCATCGCGCTGGTTTCACCGGACGGAGCGTGGTTGCGAGTCAATCAGTCCCTCTGCGATCTCGTCGGCTACTCGGAAGAAGAGCTGCTGCGTACCAATTTCCAGGCGATCACTCATCCCGATGATCTCGCCGCGGATCTTGGACTGGTGAAGAACGTATTGGCGGGGTCCCTGCGCCGCTACGAATTGGAAAAGCGCTACTTGCATCGTCGGGGTCACGTGATTTGGGTCACGTTGAGCGTTTCTCTGGTCCGCGACGAAGACGACAAGCCGCTGTTCTTCGTCTCGCAGATTCAGGACATCAGCGCGCGCAAGCAGGAAAGCAGTTCTCCGCGCGTGTCGATTGTGTTCGGAGCACCCGGCTCCAAAGCCTCGTAGGTGCGAGCGGACGACACGTCCCGAGCTTGAAGCCTCGGCTGGCATGACGAACAATGAGTCATGCAGCGCGCAGTCGACAATGTCACGAGCCTGTCGCCCCGAACGGCGTCAGCAGACCTCCTCGAGAGATTCCTTCGCCTGACTCAGACCGACGTCGAGCTTCCGTGCATGCGAGTGCGTGTTGGCGCGACGCATACACTCAAGGCGCTTGATATCGATATGCCACTGCTCGTCCTGCCGTTGCAGGGTCGCAAGCGCGTGCGGCGTGGAGACGAATGGATCAGGATCGTGCCGGGCGAGTTGCTGTTCTTTCCCCGGCCCACCGCGACGGATGTCGAGAACACGCCCGATCCGATCACGCAAATGTATGTTGCCGTCGGAATCCCCTTCGAAGATCACGTGCTGAGTGCCGCACGATCTCTTCTGCGTGAACCTGCGCTCGATGGTGAGGGCGATGTGGCCTCGCTACCGATGCAGCCCCATGTCGCCGATCTGTCCACGTGGATCGATGCGCTCGAGCGCGGAGATTCTCCGCGCGCCTGTCACGCGCTCGTTGGAATCGCGCTGAGCTTCTATGCGATGGGCTTTCGCGCATTGTTGCAGCCGCGTGTTCCGTCTTTGTCCGTGCGCATTCGATCGATGATTGCTTCAGATCCGGCGCGGCCGTGGAGCTCGGAGGAAATCGAAAGCACGCTCGCCTTGAGTGGCGCTACCTTGCGTCGACATCTCGCGGCGGAGGGTTCGACACTCCGCAAAGTGCTCGCTGATGCGCGCCTGTCGCATGCGCTGAATCTTCTGGTCACGACTCAGCTACCCGTGAAGTCAGTAGCGCAACGCGTCGGATATGCCTCTGTCTCCACATTCATCAAGCGCTTCAACGAGCGCTATGGCGTTCCGCCTTCGCAAGTTGGCGTGTGAGGCTGAGCGATGCTCGCCGCGCGAATCCCGCCGCGCGAATCCCGCCGCGCGAATCCCGCTGAGCGAATCCCGCTGAGCGAATCCCGCACGAGATCGAGCGATCCGCAGACTCCCTCGACTCTAAGCTGCCGTCCAGATGGATCACCGGAGCTTATATGTCGAAATATCTTCTGCGCTTTTTCTGCTGGTCGGCTTTCGCGTTGGCCGTGAGTGCGTCCGCTAGCGCGGCACCCGCTTCGTTGCGGCTCTACGCCCTTGATTGCGGTCGAGCGGAATTCCAGGACATGGGCATGTTCTCCGACACGGGGGAATACGACGGCAAGCCGGGCGCGATTGCAGATCCGTGTTTTCTGATTGTGCATCCGCGTGGCGTACTGCTCTGGGATACCGGTCTTGGCGATGCTCTTGCAGCACAGCGCGAGGGCAAAGACGCTGGCCACGGCATTCGGCTGCACGTCGACACTCCGCTCGCGCAGCAATTGCACGAACTCAAACTCACGCCCGAACAGATTTCCTTCGTGGGCTTTTCCCATCTGCACTTCGATCACACGGGCAATGCCGGGCTGTTCGAAAAATCCAGATGGCTGATCAACAAGCATGAACTTGCCGCCGCGCTGAGCGATTCACCACCGTTCGGCGTAGATCCTGGTTTTCTGAAGGGACACGACATGAGCACCGTCGAGCAGATCGAGGACGACTTCGATGTGTTCGGCGATGGTGCCGTGCAGATGCTCAAAGCGCCCGGCCACACGCCAGGTCATGAGGTGTTGCTCATCAAGCTGCCGCGATCCGGAGCAGTGCTGCTGTCCGGCGATCTCTATCACACCCGCGACAACCGTCGCTTGCATCGCGTGCCGAGGGTCAATACCGATCGCGCCGATACGCTCGCTTCTTTCGATCGCATCGAGCGGATCGTTACCAACGAGCATGCGCGAGTTATCGTGCAGCACGATCCCGAAGACTTCGCCTCTCTACCGAAATTTCCGCAATTCCTGGAGTGAGCCGAGGACGCGGCAGTGGCTCTCAGTCATCCTCGTCTGGATCTGGATTGGCAAACTGACGCTGCTGTTTCAGCCAGCGTCGTGTCGCGGCTTTGTCGGCCAGCACGGCCAGAAACTGCTGTTGGCGATTGACTTCGGCGCGCAAGCGACGAGATTGTCTTTGAATCTGCAGCCCGAGCTTGTTTGCGTTGAGGCCCGTCGTCGAGTCCAGATCGTTCTCGCCCGAGAAGCTGGCCTCAAGCGCTCGAGTCTTGGTTCTCAGTTGTTCCAGCTGTTCGGAGAGCAAGCGGTTGTAGTGTCGCAATCGTTGTGAGCCGAGATTTCCGATCTGATCCGCATCGAGCATGTCGATCTCGATCTGAATCTCGAACAACGAGAGCAGGTCGTTCGCGGCGTATGCCTGGTTGATCCGCTGCATCAACTCGTTCTTTTCTTCGCGTCGTGCCGGATCGTTTTCGCGATCTGGATGGACCGCGCTCGCGAGCTTGCGGTAGATGTCGCGCAGAGCGCTTCGCGCCACCTGCGCATTGTCTTGCGAACGCTTCGAGGCTTTCGATTCACGATCCTCGAGACGCGCTTCCTGCCGATCGTTCTCTTCCGCTGCTTCACGTGCCGCCATCTCTTCGTAGAGACGCTGAACCAGATCGTCCTCACTGTGAATCCCTTCGTTCTCACCGAGATCGAGACCGGTGAATTCCTCGGCCTCGTCCTTGAGTCGTTGAAACTCGTCCTGCTTCAACGTGTCGAAATCAACGCGACTGTGCTTGTTGTACATCGCCTTGACTTCCGCATCCTCACCTTCGGTCTCGAGCAGGACTTCGGCGGTGCCGCACAGAATCTCTCGCAGCGAGGCCTGATCCACGCGTGACCAGCCTCGCTGATCGAGCAGCCGATCGATCGCGAATACCGTTTCTCTCAGCGCACGGCCCAATGACTCACGCAGCGGCTGCAGCTTCTGGCTGCGCTGCTGCCGAAACGCCTGGATGCTCGCTTCGAGATGCGAATGTGCCTTGCGTGCCTTTTCGATCTCGGCGATCAGGAACTGAAATCGCCGTTGGTCCAGCGATTGCGGTCCCTTCTGCGTGCGCGATGAAATCTGTACTGAGGTTCGTTCTGCCATGAGGATCGGTAATAGTGGAAACGCTCGGTCACGGCTGCCATCGACAGCACTGTCGATGCGCAATCAAGTGAGCTGGAGCAAGAGCGCCCGCGAGCGATTCGGTGAGTGGACGTGGCCCTGCGGGCAAGCTCAAAGCATAGCAACGCAGGCTCTTCTAGGCGACGCAAATGTTTAGTACTGTCACCGGTGTCAGCGGCACAGTAATCCCTTGCTCGACATCGTTAGCTCGACAGGGGAATCCAGCCATGTAGCAAAAAAGCCGCGATGCCAAGTGCACGAACAACCGACCAAGGAAGCTCATGAGTCGCGTCCAATCCAACTGGTTCGTCCGTTCGCGGCTGAAAACGCGCCAGATCGTTCTGCTGTTGCATCTGGATGAGAAGCGATCTGTCGTACGCGCGGCCAAAGCTGCTGGCATGACTCAGCCCGCCGCATCGAGACTACTGAGCGAGATGGAACAGGCGATCGGCGTGAAACTGTTCGAACGACACGCGCGTGGCATGGAGCCGACATGGTACGGCGAGATATTGATCAAGCATGCGCGCGCTGCATTGGCCGAAATGGATCGGGCGCACGAGCAGATTCTGGCTTTGAAGGCTGGATGGACAGGCCAGGCCTCGATCGGAACTGTCATGAATCCAGGCGTGTATCTCGTGCCTGCAACGCTCGCGATCCTGAAGAAGAGTCATCCGGGTATCTGCGTCAGTGTGGAGATGAACCACAGCAAGCCGCTCGTTTCACGACTCATCCAGGGCGATCTCGACATGGTTGTCGGTCGCGTGCTGGACACGACGTCCGCGCGTGATCTGGATTTCGAGCCGCTGGCGGAAGAGCCGCATTCTTTTTTCGTGCGCGCTGGTCATCCGCTCGCAAGCCGTCCCAACCTGCGCTTTCAGGACATCTCAGAGGAACCCTGGATCTTGCCGCCCGCCGAGAGTCTCCTGCGCCCGCGGGTGAATGCGTTGTTTCATGAGCACGGTCTGCCCTTGCCCAAGAACATTATCGAAACCTCGGACCTGCCGATCATCATCGAACTGTTGCGAGCGACAAACGCGCTGACCCCCATGACGAAAGAATCGGCACAGCCTTACGTCGCCGCTGGGCTGCTCCAAGTCTTACCCATCAATCTCGAAATTCGCATGGACATGTTCGGCATCATCACGCGTCGACATCAAGTGCTTGGTCCAGGGGCGGACGTGCTGCTCAAACTGCTGCGTGAGACGGCGCTGAAGTTGTATCCGCCGCGTGGCCGCGCAAAGTCCAGGACCGCTTAGCCCGCAGCCGCATAGAACGCAATTCCATGAAATCCAACTCGCGAATGAATACCAGTGTGCACGCGGCTCTCTTGTTCGCGTCAGCACTGGCCTCCTGGTCCGGCCATGCAGCGACTACCCAGACTCAGGTGCAACCGCTGAGCGGCATGGGCGAAGCGGGTGAGCAACCCGTGCTCTGGAATTTCCGACTCGATAGCGGGCGTGGTTCGGGGCAATGGACAAAGATCGTCGTGCCCTCGTGCTGGGAGCAGCAAGGCTTTGGTGCTTACTACTACGGAACTCAGGCGCGCGACAAAGCTGACGATGATCCGCTCATTCCTCACGAGCGTGGCACTTATCAAAGGAAGTTCGATGTGCCTCGAGATTGGAACGGAATGCAGATTCGCATCGTGTTCGAAGGGGTGATGACGGACACCACGGTGCGAGTGAATGGTCAGGTGGCTGGACCGACGCATCAAGGCGGGTTTTATCGATTCGAGTACGACATTACCGAGCTCGTGCATGTGGGCTCGGCGAACGAGATCGAAGTCGATGTGAGCAAGGAGTCGGCCAACCACAGCGTGAATCGTGCTGAACGACGCGGCGACTATTGGACCTTCGGCGGGATTTATCGGCCCGTGTGGCTCGAGGCACGACCGCAACAACATATCGAGTGGACATCCATCGATGCACGCGCTAACGGTGACTTCTATTCGAACGTGCATGTGAGCGGTGTGAGTTCAGGACTCGTCACTGCGCAGATCATGGATGCTCAGGGCAAGAACGTTGGCGAGCCGATGCAGGCGCATGTCGATGTGACGGGTCAGCGAGCAATCATCCAGGGCCACATCGATCGGCCTCTCACGTGGAGTGCCGAGACGCCGAACCTGTACCGCGTGCGATTCGGGTTGCTCCGGCCGCAGGAAGGAGGGCAGACGCGTGTGGCGTTGCATGAGCGAGAGGAGCGATTTGGGTTTCGCACTTTCATCGTAAGACCGGGTGATGGCGTCTATCTGAACGGTCGCAAGATCGTGCTCAAGGGTATCAATCGTCACAGCTTCAACTCCGATACCGGCCGAACGATCACGCGTGAACAGAGCTATGCGGACGCGCGGCTGATCAAGGACGCCAACATGAACGCGGTGCGTATGTCGCACTACCCACCGACTCCGCATTTCCTTGAGGCTGCGGATGAGCTGGGCCTGTATGTCCTGGATGAGCTCGCGGGCTGGCAAGGCTCATACGACACGCCGAGTGCGACGCGACTGATCGGCCAGATGATCCGACGCGACGTGAATCATCCGTCCATTCTGTTCTGGGACAACGGCAATGACGGAGGTTGGAATCGGGAAGTCGACGGCGAGTTCGATCGATGGGAGCCGCAGCAAC
>JBJMWN010000194.1:0-9082 GCA_045810085.1 Povalibacter sp.
TCCAGTTCCCAGCAGTCCAGTAGCTCCCTTATGAACCGCAACGAACGCATCGCCACTTTCCGCCAGCTTCTCACCGAACGCATTCTGGTCATCGACGGCGCCATGGGCACGATGATTCAGAACCGCAAGTTGACTGAAGCCGATTATCGCGGCGAGCGATTCAAGGATTGGAAAAGCGATCTGAAGGGCAACAGCGATGTGCTGGTGCTGACCTCGCCTGATGTGATTCAGGACATTCACCGCGCCTATCTCGAGGCCGGTGCGGACATCATCGAGACCAACACGTTCACCGCGAACTATTCGTCGCAGGCCGATTACGGCATGGAGGATCTGGTCGCCGAGATCAACTTCAACGGCGCGCGCGTTGCGCGGCAGGCTGCGGATGACTTTTTTGCCAGGACTGGACAGGTGAAATTCGTCGCTGGTGCACTGGGCCCCACGAATCGGACGGCCTCACTTTCGCCCAGCGTGTCGGATCCAGGCTTCCGCAACATCGACTTCGATCAACTTGCAGCGACGTACACAATTGCCGCTCGCAAGCTCATCGAAGGCGGCGCAGATCTGTTCCTGATCGAAACCATCTTCGACACGCTCAACGCGAAGGCTGCAATCTTCGCAGTCAACCAGGTGAAGGAAGAACTCGGCATCGATATGCCGGTGATCATTTCGGGCACCATTACTGATGCGTCGGGTCGTACGCTGTCGGGTCAAACCACCGAAGCGTTCTGGAATTCGGTGCGTCATGCAAGACCGATCGCAATCGGATTGAACTGCGCACTCGGCGCCAAGCAACTGCGACCCTACATCGAAGAGCTCTCGCGGATCGCTGACACTTACGTGTGTGCTTATCCGAATGCCGGACTGCCGAACGCGTTCGGCGAATACGACGAGGCAGCCTGCGACACAGCCGATCTGATCCACGATTTCGCGGCGAGCGGTTTCGTGAATATCGTGGGTGGCTGCTGCGGCACCACCCCAGAACACATTCGTCACATTCGCGAGCACATGGAAGGTGTTGTTCCACGCAAACCACCCGTGCTCGAGCCTCGTTGCCGATTGTCGGGCCTCGAGCCGTTCAATATCGGGCCTGACAGCTTGTTCGTGAACGTGGGCGAGCGCACGAACGTCACCGGTTCGGCGAAATTCCGCAAGCTCATCGAAGCCGACGATTACAACGCAGCACTCGACGTTGCTCGTCAGCAGGTCGCCAGCGGCGCGCAGATGATCGACATCAACATGGACGAAGGCATGTTGGATTCAGAAGCGGCGATGGTGCGTTTCCTGAATCTGATCGCCTCGGAGCCCGATATTTCCCGCGTGCCGATCATGATCGACTCGTCCAAGTGGTCGGTGATCGAAGCCGGACTCAAACGCATTCAGGGCAAGGGCGTGGTCAACTCGATCAGCCTAAAGGAAGGCGAAGAACCCTTCATCGAGCATGCGCGCAAAGTGCGTTCGTACGGTGCCGCTGTGGTCGTGATGGCGTTCGATGAGAAGGGCCAGGCAGACACTGTCGAGCGCAAGGTCGAAATCTGCAAGCGTTCATATCAGGTCCTGACGCAGAAGGTCGGCTTTCCGGCCGAAGACATCATTTTCGATCCGAATATTTTCGCGGTCGCCACCGGCATCGAAGAGCACAACAACTATTCGGTCGATTTTATCGAAGCGACGGCGCAGATCCGCAAAGCCTGCCCACACGCGCATATCAGCGGTGGTGTCAGCAACGTCTCGTTCTCGTTCCGCGGCAATGATGTTGTCCGCGAAGCCATGCACTCCGTCTTTCTGTATCACGCCATCAAGGCCGGCATGACCATGGGCATCGTGAATGCCGGTCAGCTTGCTATTTATGAAAGCATCGATGCCGAGCTGCGCGAGCGTGTTGAGGATGTGATTCTCAATCGCCGATCCGACGCGACGGAACGATTGCTGGAGATCGCGGGCCGCTTCAAGGGCGAAGCAGGTGCGAAGAAGGCTGAGGATCTTGCCTGGCGCAATCTGCCGGTCGCCAAGCGTCTTGAGCATGCGTTGGTGAAAGGCATCGATGTATTCGTCACCGAAGACACCGAAGAAGCCCGCAAGCAGTTTGATCGTCCATTGCAGGTCATCGAAGGGCCGTTGATGGATGGTATGAACGTTGTTGGCGATCTGTTCGGTGCGGGCAAGATGTTCCTGCCGCAGGTCGTGAAGTCTGCGCGCGTGATGAAAAAGGCTGTGGCTCACCTGATCCCTTTCATCGAGGAAGAGAAAGCGCGCACCGGCGGCACGTCGCGTTCGAACGGTAAGATCGTCATGGCGACGGTCAAAGGTGACGTGCACGACATCGGCAAGAACATCGTGGGCGTGGTGCTCCAGTGCAATAACTTCGAGGTCATCGATCTCGGAGTGATGGTCCCGTGCGAACGAATTCTCGAGACTGCACGTCGCGAAGGCGCGGACATGATCGGGCTTTCGGGTCTCATCACGCCTTCCCTCGATGAGATGGTCTACGTCGCACGTGAGATGCAGCGACAAGGATTCGATAAGCCGCTTCTGATCGGCGGTGCCACTACTTCGCCTGCGCACACGTCTGTAAAGATCGATCCGCAGTACAAGGGTGCCGTCGTTTACGTCAAGGATGCGTCGCGTTCGGTCGGTGTGTGTCAGCAGCTGATGACGCCTGAGACGAAGCAGGAGTATGTAGCCAAGGTCAAGACGGACCATGGGACACGTCGCGAGCAGCATCAAGGTCGCAAGGTGAAGTCACCGCAGTTCACCATCGCTCAGGCACGTGCGAACAAGTTCAAAGGCGGTTGGGACACTTACGAGCCGCCTATCCCCAAGTTCGTAGGGATCCGCACCTTCGAGGACTACTCGCTCGAAGATCTGACGCGTTACATCGACTGGATGCCGTTCTTCAACGCGTGGGAGTTCGCAGGCAAGTTCCCAGACATCCTGACAGATCCGGTCGTCGGCGAGCAGGCGAGCAACTTGTATGCGGATGCGCGACGCATGCTGAAGCAAGCCACCCGCGAGCGTTGGCTTACGGCGCGCGCGGTGTTCGGACTGTTTCCAGCGAACAGCGTCGATGATGACGACGTCGAGATTTATACGGACGAATCGCGTTCGCACGTGCTGCATCGGCTGCATTTCCTGCGTCAGCAGAAAGGCAAACCCGAAGGTCACTCACATGACGCGCTGGCCGACTACATCGCCCCGCGTTCCTCCGGCCGGCGAGACTACGTGGGCGCGTTCGCCGTGACGGCTGGCATCGGAATCGAACCGCATCTGGAACGATTCGCTGCCGCACACGATGATTACTCGAGCATTATGCTCAAAGCGTTGGCCGATCGTTTGGCAGAAGCGTTCGCCGAACGTTTGCATGAGCGCGTGCGACGCGAGTTCTGGGGCTATGCGCCTGATGAGCGCTTCAACAACGATCAGCTCATCAAGGAAGAGTACCGAGGAATTCGTCCGGCACCCGGCTATCCCGCATGTCCTGATCACACGGAGAAGGCCACGCTCTGGAAGTTGATCGAGCCCGAGAAGAACGCCGGCATCACCATCACCGAGTCGTTCGCGATGTATCCAACCGCAGCCGTCAGCGGCTGGTACTTCTCGCATCCAAAGTCGCACTACTTCGCAGTCGGCAAGATCGACCTGGATCAGGTGCAGAATTACGCGGCTCGCAAAAAGATCTCACTGGAAGAAGCGCAGCGCTGGCTGTCACCGAATCTTGGATACGATCCCTATTCAGCGGCGGACGCTGCGTAGAGACACCAACCAGGATCAGCCGCAAAAATGCACACAAGGCGCAAACGTCCGGACAGGCAATCTGTATCGCTGCAGTCACTCAAGCGTGTCGGCAGTTTCGCGCCTGTTCGATAGCCTCAATGAGCCTCGAGGTGAATGACGAGCTCCGATTTCATTTGTGAGCGTTATGCGCTTTTTGCGTACCAATTCGGATCCGATCCCTCGGTTGTATACGCGCTTTTTTGCGGATTCTGCGGCCGCACGCCACCTCAGCCTCGGTACAATCGCCCCTGAGCACCAGCGAGGGCGATCGCGATGGGAAGTTCGTCGAAGGTTTACATCGATGCGCAGCAAGCCTTGGCCGAGGTTGTGCGCGATGGCATGACCATCATGTCGGGGGGTTTTGGTCTCTGCGGCATTCCTGAAAATCTGATTCTTGCCCTGCGTGATTCCGGCGCACGCGATCTCACCGTCATCTCCAACAATGCGGGTGTCGACGAGTTTGGTCTCGGTCTTCTGCTGAAGACCCGTCAGATTCGGAAAATGATTTCGTCCTACGTCGGTGAGAACAAAGAGTTCGAACGCCAGTATCTCGCGGGCGAGCTGCAGCTCGAATTCAATCCTCAGGGGACACTGGCGGAACGCATTCGCGCAGGTGGCGCCGGCATCTACGGTTTCTACACGCGCACTGGCGCGGGAACGTTAGTCGCGGAAGGCAAGGAACAACGCATCGTCAACGGCGAAACGTTCATCCTCGAAACCGGCCTCACTGCAGACCTTGCACTGGTGAAAGCCTGGAAGGGCGACACCGAAGGCAATCTCATTTATCGCAAGACGGCGCGCAACTTCAACCCGATGATGGCAACGGCGGGGCGCGTGACCATTGCCGAAGTGGAAGAGCTGGTCGATGCGGGCGAACTCGATCCCAATCAGATCCACACGCCGGGAATTTTCGTGCAGCGAATCTTCAAGGGCACGAACTATCGCAAACCGATCGAGCAGCGCACTGTTCGCAAACGCGTTGCCTGAGAATACCTGGCCACAAAAATGCACAAAACGCTCAAGGTACAAGAAGGCATTGGCGACATGCATTTTCTTTCCATGTGCGTCGTATGTGCTTTTTTGCGGCTCTCCAATCTTCTCTCGGGATGACTCACATGCCTTGGACACGAGATCAGATGGCGCAGCGTGCGGCTCGTGAGCTGCAGGATGGGTTCTACGTAAACCTCGGTATCGGGATTCCGACGCTCGTCGCGAATTACATTCCACCCGGGATGAAAGTCGTGCTGCAGTCGGAGAATGGAATGCTCGGCATGGGGCCATTTCCGTTCGAAGGCGAAGAAGATCCTGATCTGATCAACGCAGGCAAGCAGACCATCACTGAGCTGCCGATCTCTTCGTATTTTTCTTCCGCCGACAGCTTTGGAATGATTCGCGGTGGTCACATCGATCTGTCGATTCTCGGTGGAATGGAAGTCAGCGAGCAGGGAGATCTGGCGACCTGGATGGTGCCGGGTAAGATGGTCAGAGGCGTGGGCGGCGCAATGGATCTGGTGGCGGGTGTCAAGAAAGTGGTTGTGGTCATGGAGCACAACTCCAAGGATGGCGCGCCGAAGTTCAAACCTCAGTGCGAGCTGCCACTCACGGGCGCGAACGTCGTGGACATGATCATCACGGATCTCGCGGTATTCGCACGCGAGAACCGCAAATCGCCGTTCAGGCTTCTCGAGCTTGCGCCTGGAACGACGGCGACTGAAGTACGTTCAAAAACTGCAGCGTCTTATCGGGAATGACGGAGCGTGCTGAGAAGCGCAATTGCTCATTGGCTTTCATCCAAAGACGACAACATCGCTTGCATGCCGATGACAGGCAGACCTAGGCCCAACGACTTCGCATGTGACGTAAGCGTTCGCAGTTCCTGAATCGCCGTCGCGCTTCGATCGCCTGCGCCGATCTTCGCGAGCAGTCGGCCACGTTGAATGAGCAGATCGGCCCAGGGAACCGATTCCTCGCGGGTGTACTCGGCAAGCCGCTGCGAGTAGCGTTCCGCATCAGCCCAGCGCTGCAAGTTCAAACTCAATTCGATGGCGTGAAAGTAGTACTCGAAGTACGTATGGCTTACACAGCCTGATGCAAGCAGTTCTTCGCCGTCTCGCAGTGCTTTCTCGCGCTCTGTTTCGTTCTGCGTCGTGCGCGCGTAAAGGCCCAGCAATGTCGGTCCGCAATAATTCATGCCTGAGCCGTGTGCGAGCTCCAGTGCTTCTTTGATCCGCTCATGGGCGAGCGGGATTTCTCCGCGCGCGATTAAAGTGCTCGCAATGATGCTGAGTACTTCAGCCTGAAATCGCCGTGCCCCGAGTTGTCGTGCGAGGTCGCAGGATTGCCGCGACTGCAGCTCGCTTTCATCGAGCCTGGCCGAATACAGCAGAAGCGTGCCTTTGACGAGCTGCACGATCAGCTCGCTGCGTGCATCGCTCACGTGATGCGCCAGCTCGAATGCGCGGGTCAAGTGTTCGTTGGCGGACTGCAGCTCACAGCAGTAGATCTGCGTGATCGCCAGCATCGGCAGATTGGCAAGCTGCACTCGTGGCAATCGATGTTCCCGTGCGTGTTCGATACAGCGCACGAAGTGATCACGTGCAGTGCGAATCCGACCGCGCTGATACCACGCATCGCCCAACCCGCTGTACGCACGTGCGATGTCGCCGGGAGAGTCGGCGCGCCGCGCGTGATCGAGCGCCTGCTCGTGGGCTCGCAAGCACGCATCGATCCGGCCCAGCGGAAAACACAGGTTGCCGTACAAGGTCGCGATGCGGGCGAGAGTGCTGTGATCGAGCGAGTCGCCCAACACCTTCTTCGCCTGTTCGACTGCCTCGAGTGCTTCTGGATGTCGATCCATGACGCGTAATGAGGAGGCGATGCCCATCCATGCTTCGACTTGTGCATGCGGGTCGGCTGCGAAGTCCACCGCTTCTCGATAAGCCGTGAGCGCATCGTGCGTGCGACCGAGCACCAGGTAAAGCTCACCGAGCAGGCAGTTCAGTTGATGCAGATGTGCCGGATCTCGCGCGATGCCGGCACCCTTGTTGGCCAGTGCCAATGCACGTTCGAAGCGAAGCTCTTCCTGCTCCGCGCGAGCTGCCTGGATGTAGGCGAGTGCCGCGCTTTCGTCCTCGGCCGCTGCCAGATGATCGGCATGCAGCGCCAGGTCTCGTTGCGCGAACCAGGCGGCGGCTCGACGATGCAGATCGCGACGTCGCGAGCGCAGAATCGATTCGTAGATGGCGTCACGAAAGAGTGCGTGCGCGAAGCCCATCTCATCGCCTTCGATTCGCACCAGCGCGACGTTTTCGAGTGCCGTAGGTGCATACGTTTGCACCTCCAGCAACTCGCGAAGTGCAGCGATCAAACAGCGGTGGCCCAACACAGATGCAGCCTGCAACGCGTCGCGATCGATCGACTCCAGCCTTTCGGCGCGTGCCAACACCAGTGATCGAATCGATCCAGGCAGGCTGTCGTGTCCCGCGGCCGCGGCGCGCAACAGCTGATCCAGAAAGAGCGGGTTTCCTTCAGCCCGTGCGATACAGGCTTCCGCTACGTTTGAGGAAAGCTGTGGATAGTGATGCGCAAGCTCCTGCGCTTCATCCGTGGCCAAAGGAGCGAGGTCGATCATTGTCACGGGGCAACCGCGGGCGCGAGCTCGCCACATGGCGTTGATTGGATCGTCCTGCGTGCGCGTCGTCAGCAGCAGCAGTGCCGGACATTGCGCCATCGCGGCCGCCATTTCGGCGAAGCGCGCGAGCTCGTCCTGATCCGCCCAATGCACGTCCTCGATCACGACCAGTAACGGCGAACGCTGCGCCGCAATTTCCAGCAGATGCGTCAACGCAAGCGATCGTCCGCGTTGACGTGTGGCGGTTTCCATCGCTCGCTCGAGTGCAGCGAGCTCATCACTCAGGGGTGCCTCGATCAGGTCGCTCATGAAGATCACTTGATCGATCGCAGCGGTCCGAGTGATCCGTGCAACGGCCTCAGCGCGTGCAGAAGGCGTCGCATCAGCGGGGAGTTGTAGCAATGAGAGCGCAAGCGTCGTCACCGGCCGTCGCGCGAGTGCCTGGCCAAAGTCCAATGCGCCGGCTGTGTGAACTTCGACCTTCATGGAAGAAGCCGCCGCACGCAGCGCCGTCACCAGTCGCGTCTTTCCAATGCCTGCCTCACCCCGCACGAGCAGCGCACGGCCGCGACGGCTCGCAATGCAGCGTTCAAGGGTTGCCTGCAACATCGCGAGTTCAGGTCGACGACCGACGAAAGGTTGTGTGCTGAGCGTGGCCTCAGTCCGCATTGCATCGACAATCCAGCCTGCGATGGATGAGCCCTCGGAGGTGTCGATTGAATGACCATCTACCCGCTCGCCCAATGCGCGCCGACATTCATCCGAGAGCGCGATGCCACCATTGGGCGCAGCTGCTGCAAGTGCGTGTGCTGCATGAGTTGGACGACCCGCGAGCGGGAACAGCGTGCCATCGTGAAGGACTTGCCCTTGAGCAATACCGACTCGTAAATGCAGCGCCTTGGGTAGACGACGCTCGCTCGCGCTGAATGCGCTTTGCAAGGCCTGAGCTGCGCGTACGGCGCAGTCCACTTCGTTGCCGCGTGCCTGAGGCAGGCCGAACGCGGTGAGCACATTCGCGCCGACGCGTCGATCAGATTGACCGCCATATTCCTTGATGATCTGCTGCACTCGCACTTGGAATTCGGCACAGAGCGCATGGAATTCTTCTGGATCCAGTGAGAGCTCCAGCTCGAGCAATCCATCGAGACGTGCAACGAGGATGACGGCGTCCCGCAACTCGCTGCGCTTCACCGGTTCGATGAACTCGTTCGTCGCATCGGACAACGGTTCGAGATTGCCTGATGCAACGTGGGTCGCAGCACGTCGACGCTTGAGCAATTCACGATAGAGCTGTTCGGTTGCGGGCTCGGGCGCGACGTCCAACTCACGTCTCAAATGATCACGGCAAAGTTGATACTGACGCAATGCTTCGCTGTATGCGTTGCGCCGTGCATGCAGTTCCATCAGCGTTCGATGAGCAGCCTCATTCAGCGGCTCGAGTGACACGAGTCGAGTGGAGGCGGCGAGAGCGCCGTCGACATCATCTTGAGCCGAGCAGAGCGCACTGAGTTTCTGGCACGCCTCTGTGAGCTGCTTGCGCAGGATCAGCCGCTCCTGCGTGAGCCATTCCTCGAACGCGCCCGACCTCGCATCCACACCTTCGAGCAATTCGCCGCGGTGCAAAGCCAGCGCGTCCTGGAGCGAGGAACGAGTTCCGACGTGCAGTGAATGTCGAAGCGC
>JBJMWN010000195.1:0-13753 GCA_045810085.1 Povalibacter sp.
ACATCTGCGCCAGCGGCAATCGCGTTACGCACGAACTCATCGATAATGTGAGTGCGCAAGGCCACCGTCCACTCGACAAAACTCGAGCCTGGCATGGCCTTGGCGATGCGTGGACCCTCCTCGCCCGCAAGCTGCGCGGCAAACGGATCGCGAAACAGCGCGTCCGGCCGCTGCGTCTCATGCGCCCGATAGTGCGCAATCCAGAACGCCGTATCGGTGATGTCCTTGATAACCGGATCAGCCATGTACTCACTCGCATCCACGCGACCGCGGCCGCATGGCATCAGATTAGAACAACGTGCGAATGAAACAAGCGGGAGCTATACCAGCGCGAGCCGAACGGGCTGAATATCGGTCACACCATCACTGAATCGTCGAATCTGCGACTCCGAGTATCGCGAGCCTCACCTCATCGCTGACGAACCCCATGAAACCGCGCATACCAAACTCCGAGCGCTTGAATGCTGCCGTGGCTTCGAACCTGCACTGCTCGCCCGTGTCAGTCGCCACGCACGAGTAGCTATCGACGATCAGTGAAACGGGGCGAGTTGCGCCTCGAAGTGTGAGCGAGCCATCGATGCGATCTGGCTTGCCCTCCACGAACGTGATGTGCGAAGCCGAGTACTCGATCGCGGGATATTGCTCGACGTCGAGCATGCTGCGGCTACGGAGAATGCTCTGCGCTGTATTGTTGTCGGCACGAACCAGACGAGAATCGAGCACGATCTCGAGCGCAGCCTCGCCGTCGCCGCGATCGAGCACGACCCTGCCTGTCGCTCCTGCAAACTCGCCTGTCTGTTCCGCCATTCCAAACTGACGAACTTTGAAAGTCACCGTGGTTGCTTGGGAATTGATGACGTATTCACCTGCCTCGGCGACTGAGCCAGTAACGAGCGTCAGGAGAAGCAAGCCGAAGTAGCCCACGCACTTTTTCATGATGACAACCTCGCTGTATAAAGAGCGAGATTGGCGGGAGAACGGCGCGCCTTCTGTCAACGCACTGACACAAGTCCGTCTGCGATCGCTACATGATGATGTGCATCACGAGCGCGAACAGATGCTAGATCTGTTTGTCGATCGAAATCAGTCGCGGGCATTCAGCAGGCTGTTGCGGACACCAGTTCGAAACGATCATGTGCCAGCCCTGACATTTCACGTCGATGAACTCGCGATCCTTGGCGCGATTGACGTAGCAGGGAGACGCAAGTGCATCGCGCAGCACATATCCCTGAAACCGACCGTAGCCTGCGATCTTGCTGACGACGGATGCCGCTTCGGCAGGTTTCATCTCACCTTCAACCCGAACTGCAACCTGGTTGGACTGGATCGCAACAGGCACTTCGATCCACTCGCCCTGACATTCCCATGTCTCTTTGCTCCGGGCGCATTGCACGACGTAGTGAAGCGGAGATCCATTCAAAGCTGCATGTGAAGCGCAATGAACTTCAGCGACCGCCGCGGCATTCGAACCTTTGCCATAGACCTGCCCTTCGGCTCGCTCAAGCGCGACCTGGTGGCGGCTCGTACAGGCACTTGTTTCCAATGCACCGCGCTCTGGGCCGGTGAGCTGGAGTGGATGGATTTCTGCAGCAGCCGAATTGAAAGCAAGCGCGATCGAAATCGCCAAGAGCGGTAATCGCCATGCAATCGGTACGTGCGTCATTGGCAGCCTCTCTGGATGTTCACTGGCTCAGACTCCAGCCATGTCTCTGCAGTTCCACTCCAGAGGGTTGGACAGCTCGAAGCACGCGTGGCACCGCCGCATCCGGACTGGCGCACTGCCACACTTTCCTTGTGATGTCCGCGTCACTCGCTGACTCTGAGAGGCAGGTCGCGGAATCCATGTCACTCCCCTCAGTTTGCCATGCGACTGCCGATGCAAATACACGGGTAGAGAGCGAACGCGTTGCACACGGTAGTGCACACCTCACCAGACATAACTGCAGCCGGTTCCCCTTCGATGCTGAAGAAGATCGCCATCACAAAAGTCCAGGCGGGCATGTTCCTGCATTCCGTCGAGGGCTCCTGGCTCGAACATTCCCTGTGGAAATCGCGCTTCCTCATCAAGGATGAGGAAATGCTGGCGCGCGTGCGCGAGTCAGGTGCCGCTGATTGCTGGATCGATACGTCGCAAGGACTCGACGTTCCACCCGAACCTGTCATTCCGCTTCCGGCGCGCGCATCTCGCAAGTCAATGGCCTCAGAGCTGCAGAACGCAACGTTCGTTCTGAAGCGCTCCAAGGCCGCAATGACCTCTTTGTTTTCGGAAGCTCGCATGGGCAATGCGATCGACACCCGCGAATGCATGCCACTCGTGAACAGCATCGTCGAGTCCGTCGACAGCAACTCCGATGCGCTGATCAGTCTGTGCCGGCTCAAAACCGCTGACGAATACACGTACATGCACTCTGTGTCCGTGTGCGCCCTGATGGTCAGCTTGGGTCGTCAGCTTGGGCTCGATGAAGCCATGTGCCGCGATGCTGGCATGGCAGGACTTCTTCACGATCTTGGCAAAGCCGCGATGCCGCAGGAAATCATCAACAAACCCGGCAAGCTGACGGACGAAGAATTCACCATCATCAAGTCGCATCCCGTGAAAGGGCACGAGATGCTGATCAACAGCGGCGTCGACAACGCTCGCGTACTGGATGTGTGCCGCCATCATCATGAACGTATCGACGGTACCGGATATCCGGACAAACTCAGCGCGGACCAGATCTCCACGATCGCGCGCATGAGCGCGGTCTGCGACGTTTACGACGCCGTCACTTCAGACCGGCCGTACAAAGCGGGTTGGGATCCGGCCGAAGCCATCGCCCGCATGGCTACGTGGCAAGGTCATTTCGATCCAGTCGTGCTGCAAACGTTCGTGAAAACGATTGGCATTTATCCAGTCGGCTCGCTGGTGCGCATGGCATCAGGCAAGTTGGGAGTCATTGTCGAGCAGAACGCGAAGAAGCTGACCGCGCCGAAAGTGAAGCTCTTCTTCTCGACGAAGTCCGGCATGCCGCTGGAACCCAAGCTGATCGATCTTCTGGATCCACATGTCACAGACAAAATCGTGGCGCGCGAATCTCCGGAGAACTACAGCTTCGGCTATCTGAATGATCTGTGGGCGACACACATCGCCTGAGCAACAGCTCTGACATTTACTTGTTGTTCTGTTCGTAGAGCCGCTGCATCTGTGTTTCCGTCATTCCTTGCACTCGGAGCGACTCACAAGCCGCCGCCCTCGCCTTGAGGCACGGTCGATCGCGCATCAATTCTCGAACCTGTAACTCACCTTCACCAGCAGCTGCTCGTCATCTCGCAGCGAGAAACTGTCACGCAACTGCCTGCCACTACCATCGGCCGTTGGCTGTTCCTCGTAGCCGCCTCGGCCATACACCACGTAGATGTAGGACAACGGGGCGAGTTCGTAGCGGTAGCGGATCTGAAATCCGAGATTGCTCACACTGAAATCGTCGATGGGTTCATCGGTCTCGATGGCGTGACCGTTCGTATCGACACGATAGCCCTGGTTCAGTCGCCCAGTTACACCGATGGCCTGGAGTTTCAGGCGGAGCTCCTGTCGATTGCTCACGATCCAGCTGAACCCCGCATCGAAGTGTTCTTCGCGACCCTTGAAACTGCCGATGAGATTGTCCTCTTGCCAGACAAGCCAGTCGGGTGTGTGGCTGGCATAGAGCCCGATGTACACGTTGAAAGCATCGCTGATGAAATACGTCGGCTCCAGATGGATGCTGTAGCCCACCTGGCTGTTGCCTGACAAACCGCCGCTGTAGACCTCGAGCTCGGTTTCATACGACCAGTTGCCCTTGCGTGGACGCTGGTAGTCGAAATACGAGTTGAAGTTGGGCGGCGTGTTCACCACACCGTTGCCACGCGTGAGAAGGTCATCCACGCCAGCGCTGTTGATATTGATCTGCCCGTATTCATAGCTTCCGTCACGCAATCGACTCTCGCGACTGATGCGGAACTGATGATTGAGCAGCTCGCCGTGATCGTTGTAGTCGGTGCTGACACGCCAGCGCCAGTCTTTGGATGCATAGCGCGACTCAGCGGGCAGATCCGCGAACCGTCGCTGGATCTGCCAGTGTGCGTAGTTCGTGCTGTTGCGTGACAAGTATCCCGCATCGTTCAGTTGCAACTCGTTACCGAAGTGCATGCCAATGAACTGCTGTCGCCAGCCATGATCCATTTCGTAGTCGGCCCACAGGGTCGCGCCGTTATCACGGCTCGTCTCTCCGTCCTGATCGATGTTGCTGCCGATCAGCCGCGTACGAATATTCCAGCGGGGTGTCGGCCGCCAGTTGTGATCGATGCCTGCCACCGTCGCGGTTCGATCCAGATACGGCCGCTCGACTTGCGTCAGCATCAGCCCCAGATTCTGGTTTGCGAAATCCCGAACGAGCCGTAGCGCTCCGAACGAGCGGCCCACTTCATCGCCTTCATCCGCTGCGAACACGCCGTACTTGGTTGCACCGAGACTGCCGTTCAACTTGATTGCCGCTGTGATATCGCCGGAACCTTCGCCGTCGTCAGCTGGACCCCCGACACGTCGCGTGTACAGCAACTGACTGTAGTCAGAAGGCGTGGTGAACTCGAAGATGCCCTGGTTTTCTGTGAAGAACGGACGCTTGTCGCTGATGAAGGTTTCGGTCGCATCGAAGTTGACGACCAGGTCATCGCTTTCCACTTGACCGAAATCAGGATTGACCGTGGCAGTGAGCTGCATCTGGCCGTTCGGCTTCCAGAACAAGTCCATGCCGGCATCAGCATCCGTGTTGTTGTTGACGTTATCGTAGAGACCGGACACATACGGCGTAATCGCAAATAAGGATTGGCTGTAGTTCGCCACGTCGATGGATTCGAACTCTGAAAGAAAGCGCGATCGTTCAACGCTCGCGAGAGGCCATGCGACACGCTCGCCCGTCGAACCCACGATACGGTCCAGATAAACTCTCAAAGTACGCTTGTCACCTGTGGCTTCATGCATCGGTGCGATGTGCCATGGAATCAGAATCTCCACGCTCCAACCCGCCTCATCCCCGGTGACGGCGTGGCGCCAGTTACCGTCCCAATCCATGTTGAAATTATTTTCGTTGCTGATGATCGCGTCGTAGATGCCATCGGTCGAGCTGACGGTGAATGTGTAGCCGGTTCGACGATCGCCTTCGAAATCGATCATGACGTTCACGCGATCTACCTGATCCTCGAAATCCCGCTGCACACGCTGCAACGTCCGCGGGACCGAAGGCGGCTGGGCATTGCGAAAGCCGATCGCCAAACCGTCCGGCGTCGCGAGAATCCAGGCTTCGGTCGGCAGCGTCGCAGGCTCGCCATTGAGTGGCTCCACCTTGCGGAAGTCGACAATGTGCTGAGCCCCTCGCCACTCCTCTTCGTCGATGCGCCCATCGATCTCAACCGCCACAGCGGAATGCGAAAAAGCTGCGATCCCAAACGAGATGCAGCTGTAGGCAACAGCCCGAAGAATTTTTCCGAAATGGGCGGATGGCGCGCGAGTTTTGAACCGCATCATCGCACTCACTCGAGGACCGCCTGGCCACTGGCGCGATGCTCACTCACATTCTCATTCATCTGCATGCTTTTCGGATTCATGACAACTGGTAACGAGGGCTCGTCAACGCAATGGGCGCTGCTCCATCGGGCGTTACTCGCTTCGACATGGGTATAGACGTCAGGATCGGCGAAAAGGTTGTATCGTCCGCGAGAACTTACACCACGTGTGACGGTGCGGTGCGCCGGAGACGAAGTGTATGCAATCCGGTTCTTTCGATTCATCACCCAAGGTGAATGGAATCAGCGGCAACCTCACTCTGCCGCATCCAATGAACGCAGTGAATAGCACGAAACGAGGTGTCCATTGATCGCGAATGCCCGACCGACTCTTCTCAAATTGTTTCTACTCGCAGGGCTGATCGGGGTGAGTGTCCCCGGTTCATTGCTCAACGCGACATCAACCGCGGTGTCCCAGCCTCAGTCGCAGACCATCAAACTCGAGCGCTTCCGCAAAGCACTGTGGACCGTGCAGGTCGTACTGAATGGAAAGTCCGGCAACTTTCTGTTCGACACGGGCGGCGGCCAGACGTTGGTCACACCGGCGTTTGCAGCGGGATTGAATTGCAAGTTCTGGGGACGCACCACCGGCTACAACATGTTCGGCAAGGAGGAAGCTTCTCCGCACTGCGATGACATCACTGTTAAAGCGGGCGATGTCGAGCTCACACCCGTAAGCATTGGCACACACGATTTCGGCGATCAGTTTCCTGGCGACAAAGCGCCGGATGGCATCCTTTCGCTCGATGCATTCGACGGCAAAATCGTGACGCTGGACCAGCAAGCGCGAACCTTGACCATCGAGTCGGCCACGACGCTCGCGCAACGCATCAAGAACATGCAGCAAGTGCCGGTGCGCATCTCACGTGAATGCTCGGCACGCTGTCTTAGCGTATTTCTGGGTGCGAAAACGCCGCAAGGACTCACCTGGCTGGTTCTGGATTCGGGCGCCGGTGGCGTTTCGCTGATCGCAAAAGAATATGCGCAGGCCTTCGGATTGAATCCGGATCAAAAGGATCAGCATCTGAAAACCAGCATCGCGCCAGGCATCGAGGTCGACAGCCCAGTTATCGTGACTGACATGATCATGGATGGAAATCTGGGGCAGCCATTTCTCGCTCGCCATCTACTGACGTTGGATCTGGCAGAAGAACGGCTCTGGTTGGCGCCTCAACAATAAGGCGGCACCATCGCACAAGGCAGACGCGGCAATCGCGCCTGCCTTGTCGAGTCTTCGCTTGATCAATGAGTGCGCTTGGACAGGTCCTGTGCGGATGACGTCTCTGCATCGCCGCTCGACTCATCATTGGATTCGGCGCCGCGCTGCGCCTGTTTCAGCAACCCATCTTCCGGTGATCGTGATGCAGGATTCGCCGAGGAATCCTGCCCGGACTTCGCATCGCTCTCTTCGCCGCTTGGATAGAAGCTGCTCCCGGATCCACCCTGTGTGGCGCCATAGCCGGTGAGCCCATGCTCGTCCGCTTTGTGGTACTTCGGGACCGAGGGATCGTCCGTTCGACGCTCATCGAGTTGATTGTCTGGAGCTTCAGCGGCACGAGGGTTCTGCTCTGAGGGACGTCGCGTCTGCATACGGATCTCCTGCTCGACACACCACAAGGCGTCGGCTCGCGGCTCTCACGAGCGCAGGCGACCGACGCGGCACATGATCTGCAACTCATCAGGCACTCGGCGGTTCCTGAATCCAAGCAGCTCACCGACGCATCGATCTTGTACGTCATGTCCTCCGCCTTACTCTGACTTCCTCTCGTTCGTTGCTTCTGGCACGCGTCTCTGTTCCGGTAACATGCATCGCGAAAATCCTTTCTTCGAACTCGCATGGGTCCACTACTTACTCTCAAGGTACATGAGGCGTTGATCAACGCTGCTCGCCGTGATGAGCAGAGTCTCAGCTGCTCTTTGGATCTGGAGCGCTCGAGTTCGGCTGTCTCGCTGGCGAAGGATGAGTGGAGCTGGCAAGGCAGCGAGTATCCATATCTCGAGAACTGCAAAGACCGCACGATCTATCACTGGTCAGGACAGGCCTTCGAAGCGGTTGCGCGCTTTACGAACTCGCTCATCAAACTGGTCCCGACCGATTGGGGTCCGCCGACCTTTGAAATTGACGGCATCAAAATGCTGCCTACAGCGCAGGTATCGCCGTACGCAGATGCAGAACGCAAAGTCGCACTGATCCGGCCGCGCGGAAAAACTATTCTCGACACCTGTGGCGGGCTGGGATATTTCGCGGCATGGTGCCTGCGCGGCCAGGCCGAGCGAATCCTCTCGTTCGAGAAGAACGCAGACGTCATCTGGCTGCGATCGTTGAATCCGTGGTCGCCACAATCCATCGATGATCCTGAGCATCGCCTTACGCTGACTCAGGGCGATATCAGCGAACACATCGTGAACGTTGCAACCCGATCAGTGGACGCAGTCCTGCACGATCCACCACGCTTCGGCATCGCGGGCGAGCTGTATTCGCAATCGTTCTACGATCAGCTCGCGAGAGTCCTGAAACCCAAAGGCATGCTCTTTCACTACACCGGTTCGCCAAATCGCCTGACGAGCGGACGCGATGTGCCGAATGAAGTCGCCAACCGTCTGCGAACAGCCGGATTTACTACGCGACTCGAGGGCGACGGAATATTGGCGGTTCGCGCTCGTCGCTGAGCGATGCCCGATCAGCGCGCTTGCGCTATCCTTCACTCACTTTTTCACCCGCGGTGACGATCATGGCGATGGACGTAGTCGGTTACGAAATCTTCGGCGATGACATGCAGTACGTGGAGATCGAGCTCGACCCCGGCGAGGCTGCCATTGGTGAAGCCGGCGCAATGATGATGATGCAGGATGGGGTCGAGATGGATACCATCTTTGGCGACGGCTCGGCGCAGCAAACAGGATTGATGGGAAAACTACTGGGCGCAGGCAAACGCCTGGTGACTGGCGAATCGTTGTTCACGACGATTTTCCACAACGAGTCGCGACTGAAGCGCCGTGTGGCATTCGCAGCGCCTTATCCGGGCAAAATCATTCCAGTAAAGCTTTCCGAGGTCGGTGGCACGCTCATCTGCCAGAAAGACAGCTTCCTGTGTGCAGCGCGCGGCGTTTCGCTTGGGATTGCGTTTCAGCGCAAGCTGGGTGCAGGCCTTTTCGGCGGCGAAGGCTTCATCATGCAAAAGCTTGATGGTGATGGCATGGTGTTCGTGCACGCGGGCGGCACGTTGATGGCTCGCGATCTGGCTCCCGGAGAAAAACTGCGCGTCGACACGGGATGTGTGGTCGCATTCCAGCCGAGTGTGGACTTCGACATTCAATTCGTCGGCAAGCTGAAAAGCGCACTGTTCGGCGGTGAAGGATTGTTCTTCGCAACGCTGCAAGGTCCGGGGCGGGTGTGGCTGCAATCGTTGCCACTCAGCCGACTCGCTAATCGAATCATCGCCTCAGCGCCACGCGCCGGTGGAAGACAAGTGGGCGAAGGCTCCGTGCTTGGCGCACTCGGCGGCTTGCTCGACGGCGACAACGACTGAGTGTGAGTTCTCCCTTACCGGCTCGTCTGTTCGGACCGGGCGTTCCCGCAACGGGCATGTCCGCGGAGCTCACGTTTTTCGGCGATCAGATCGAAGCTCGTGCGGGCGAGGTTTTGGCCAGGGCGCGCATGGCGGAAGTTCGCATTCGTGAAGTTGGCTTCGGCAGGCCGATGGGTCTAGAGCTTGCCTGGGACGATGTCGACGGCACGCGCGCGATTCAAGTACTCGATCCCAGCGCGGTTCAACAACTTCGTGCTTTGCCACTGCTTGCTTCATCCGCGCAGATGCAAGCGCTGCACGCAGCCAGCAAGCGAAAGGCTGTCGTGCGCAGTGCCGGATGGTTGGTCATCGCGATCATCGTGCTGCTTCCGTTTCTGCTGATCGCAGCGTTCATCTGGCAATCCGATCGCATCGCTGGCTGGGTCGCGGAACGTATTCCCCTTCAGCAAGAAATCGAGCTTGGCGATCGGGCATTCGCAGATTTGCGAAGTTCGTTGTCCCTACGAGATGAAGGACCCGCTTACGATGCGGTGAAATCATTGGGCCAACGATTGTCCCAGGGCTCCCGGTTCGATTATCGATTCCACGTTGCGGCCGATGAATCCATCAACGCATTCGCATTGCCGGGCGGAATTATTGTTGTCCACACCGGCCTCATCAGCGCGACTCATCGCGCGGAAGAGCTTGCGGGAGTGCTGGCGCATGAGATTCAGCATGTCGAACAGCGACACAGCCTGCGCGGCGCATTCAAGCAATTGGGACTGAGAGGCCTCTGGGCACTTGTTACCGGTGATGTTGGCGCGACGGTTCTAGGCCAGGCAGCATTGGAGCTGAGCACTTTGCAATTCTCACGTAGCGATGAAAGCAGTGCCGATGCTCGTGGGATGGACACGCTCATCGAGCATGATGTCGATCCGCGCGGCATGATCGACTTCTTCGCAACCATGGAAAAAGCGAGCGGACCGAAGCCTCCACCCTTTCTGTCGACTCATCCGCAGGATCGTGATCGGCAACAAGCATTGCTGGCACGGTTGGCGGGAGCGAAGCAGCGCTCGTATCCGCCGCTTGAAATGGGAAGCTGGCCGCCTGCGCTTCAGTAGGACGATTGGGACCAATAGTTTCGTACCGAGGTATGCCGCATGAAATGTCCAGTGTGTCGGACTCCGGATCTGCAACCCACGATGATCGAGGAAATGCTGCCATCCCTTGGGTGTGCCGTTTGCGAAGGGACATTGCTTTCGCTGCTCTACTATCGTCACTGGGCGGAAAATCACAAACCTGCGACGCAGTCTCAGAGTCCCTCCGAGGTCAGTGTCATTCCTGAGGCCGCGCAGAATGCAGTGATGTGCCCGAAATGTTCGCGAGTGATGACGAAGTACAAACTGGCCGGAACCGTCGCCAATCGAATCGACCTCTGCGCTTCATGCGATGAGGTCTGGCTCGATCGAGGCGAGTGGGAGTTGCTGGATCAATTGCAACTCAGTCATCAGATGCCCGCTATTTTCACCGACGCCTGGCAACGCAAGCTCAGGGCCGCGAAGACCGAAGAGACGCGTCGAGCAATTCTGCAGAAGACGGTGGGCAACGAGTCCGCGACGAGAGTGGAAGCTTTTCGCGAATGGCTGAACGAGCAGTCGCTCAAGAGCACCATCCTCACGTATCTGTACCGGGACTAGTGCACTGCCTGGAGCGGCCCGTTGGACACCGCCTTCCACCGGCGGTATCCAGGTGAACTCGAGCGTTATCTCACCGCGACTTGTGTCTGAACGGTGGGTTTGAATACGACACATGCATCGGTTGGATTCACGATGAATGCCTGCGTGTCTTCGACCTGCACCCGCTGGCCGTCCACATTGGGTGGCGAGAAGTGCCACTGTTTGATCGCCGACAACATCGCGAGTGCAAATTCATCCGAGGTCGCGTCGATGATTCGCGGTACGCGAACTTTGCCTTGATCATCGACGACGAAACGCACGGTGGCGGCGCCGGCCAGCATCTGTTCATTCTTCGGACACACGCTCGTTCCGGTTCCAGTCTGCTCCAGCGGAGCCGGAAGGTCCGCCGCTGCAATGGTGGCCGTGGGCACAGTCCCACGTTGCTCTTTCTTAGCCTGACGAATCATTTCCGCAGTCGACGAGTAGCTATGGATCGAGCCCGTCTGCTTGAAGATGAACTCGGCAGAGTCGTATCGAGGCAGAACCGCGCCCTGTGTCCAGAGCAGTCGTTTCGGTAAAGCTTCAAGAGCAGTCTTGCCGAAGGCAGGATGGCTGGCCTGCAGAACGATCGTATCTTCGATGCGTCCATCAGGCGCGACCGTCCAACCCACGACGGCATAACCTTCGTTAATGCCAGTGAAGCGCAACTCTTCAGGAAATCGCGCCGTGTGATCCGCGTGCGCGGCTTGCATGCACAGCAATGCCAACATCCCGCTCAAAGCGGTCAGCTTGTTCATTCTCATCCCCCTCAACATCACGCGGTTCGCACCGCTAGCAAACGTCTTAGGCAGGTTGGCGATTTGCTCGCCTATTGTCCCGCCACTCGACGCACCGTTTTCGCTCAAGTCAGCTACAAACTAACGACACCATCGTAACGTTCCCGCAAGCGCAGAAACATGACGGATTTCCCGGTCCGTTGACTTGTCGACTTGACGCGATCAGGGGAAACACTCATGGAAGAGCCTGCCTCAGGGCGGGCTGGCAGCTGGGCAGCGGGCCCAATCCAGCGACCGGTAGAGATGTGTCAAGCAGATGACATTGCAATTGAACCTCAACAGGCATAAGTGTTCCCGCGGCGAAGCACTGCGACGAGGGGCAAAAGGAGCCTGCTCGCGATTCACCATCTCGCTGCGGGGAACAGGGTCATGCAAAGCGAAGCGAGCTACGTGCGGGGTTCGGCGGATATTCCGCTCCTGGAGGAAACCATTGGTGCGAGCTTCGATCGCGCCGCACAGCGTCATGCCGATCGCGAAGCGCTGGTCGTCGTCCATCAGCAGGTTCGCTGGACTTATCGGCAACTCAAAGAACGTGTGGACCAGCTCGCGATCGGCCTGATGCATCTCGGATTGATACCGGGAGATCGCATCGGCATCTGGGCACCCAACTGCGCCGAATGGGTCCTCACTCAATTCGCCACCGCGAAAACGGGACTCGTTCTCGTGAACATCAATCCTGCGTATCGGCAAAGTGAGCTCGAATACGCTCTGAACAAAGTCGGTTGCAAGGCGCTGATCCTCGCTCCTTCCCATAAGACCAGTAACTACATCGACTGTTTTCGTTCGCTCGCACCCGAAGTGGACCGCTGTGTTCCTGGAGAACTCGAAGCGGAGCGCCTGCCTTCGCTCAAATGGGTGATCCGGCTCGGAACAGAACACACGCAGGGAATGCTGAGGTTCGACGATCTGGTCACATCGCGATGTGCGAAATGCCGGGAGACGCTATCAAGGCTGGCGGCCTCGCTGAATTCGACAGATCCCATCAACATCCAATTCACGTCTGGCACCACGGGCAGGCCGAAAGGCGCGACGCTTACTCATCGAAACATTCTGAACAACGGATTCTTCTGCGGCGAGGCGATGAAGCTTACTGCGGACGACCGACTGTGCATCCCGGTTCCGCTCTATCACTGCTTCGGCATGGTGCTCGGCAATCTGACCTGCGTGACCCATGGTGCGACAATGGTATTTCCGGATGAAGGCTTCGATGCTTCAGCGGTCCTTGCAACGATCGCAGCTGAGAAATGCACGGCCGTGCACGGCGTCCCGACCATGTTCATTGCGATGCTGAGCGATCCTCGATTCAAGTCGTTCGATCTCTCCACATTGCGAACAGGCGTAATGGCTGGCGCACCCTGCCCCGTCGAAATCATGAAACAGGTCGTCAGTCGCATGAATCTGGGTGAGATCACGATTGCCTATGGAATGACGGAAACCGCGCCGATTTCGATGCAGAGCTCTACACAGGATTCACTGGAACGACGAGTTGCGACGGTCGGTCGCGTGCAACCGCACCTGGAAGTGAAATTGATCGACATCGAAGGCAACACCGTGGCTCGCGGCGAGACGGGCGAGTTG
This sequence comes from Povalibacter sp., assembly GCA_045810085.1. Classification (GTDB taxonomy): domain Bacteria; phylum Pseudomonadota; class Gammaproteobacteria; order Steroidobacterales; family Steroidobacteraceae; genus Steroidobacter. The sequence continues at coordinate 13,180 of JBJMWN010000195.1, forward strand.
CTGACGCGCGGCTACTCGGTCATGAGCGGCTACTGGAATGATGATGAGGGCACAGCCAAGGCTGTCGATGCAGATGGATGGATGCACACAGGCGATCTCGCCGTCATCGACGACGAAAGCTACTGCAACATTGTCGGTCGTTTGAAGGACCTGATCATTCGCGGCGGCGAGAACATTTCTCCACGCGAAGTCGAGGAATATCTTTACACGCACCCCAAAGTGCAGACGGTCGCTGTGTTCGGCGTGCCCGATGCGCGACTGGGTGAAGTGGTGTCCGCCTGGATCAAGCTCGTTCCTGGCACCGAGTGCGATGCGCAAGAGATTCGCGCGTTCTGCAAAGATCAGATCGCGCATTTCAAGATTCCGCAACATATCCGCTTCGTCGATGAGTTCCCAATGACGGTGACAGGAAAGATTCAGAAGTTCGTCATGCGCGAACAAATGAGCAGCCTGCTCAACGTCGAAGAAGCGGTGACCGCATGAAGTCCGAGAAGCTCATGACATGGATGCCTGTAGACGCCATGGCCGCATCGGTGCCGTTGCCTCAAGGATATCGATTCGAACGTCTGGCCAG
>JBJMWN010000196.1:0-8771 GCA_045810085.1 Povalibacter sp.
CGCAATGTGTCGATCGAATGTCCTCGAGTAGAGATCAGCGAGAAGACGATCTCGTGTCCTCAGGCGCGCCTGCTTGGAGACTTCGGCGATCTCGGCAAACAAGACGTTCAAGGATCGGCGAGTTACGGCCGCATCGGTGGCAGCCTGAGCATGCGACTTGCCGGGCTCAGCATTGCCAAAGGCAAAGCGACCCTTACAGCATCCCTCGCCGCTAGCGGCTGGGATGCACGCATTCAACTCGATGCGGTCGGCTCGGAACCGCTGCTCAAGTTTGCTCAGCAGGCCAAAGTCATGCCTGAAGGCTTTTCGGTCAGTGGTGTCGTGAGCGGTCGAATCAATGCGCGCGGCGCGCAGGCCTCGGTGAACGCAGCCGACCTGAATGTGCGAGTGCAGGCGCTCACAGCCAGTAATGCTGAAGGCACGCTCGCCACTGACAAGCTGGCGTTTGAGATTCAGGCGAAAACTTCACAGGCGAAAGGCGTGTGGTCATACGACGCGACCATTCGATCGAATGAAGGTCAGGCTTATGCGCAACCGATCTTTCTGGATTTCGGCGCTCATGCCATCGATGTGCAGGCGCGCGGTTCATGGGCCGGCGGCGACAAGGTGGAGGTGGACGCGTTCCGATTGAATCATCGCAATGTCGCAGATGCAGAAGGACGGGCCACGATCGATCTGGCCGCCGAGCAGCCGGTGCAGGCTCTCGAGATGAAGTTGAGCGGTTTGCAATTTCCCGGCGCCTACGACTCCTACTTTCAGCCCTGGCTTCTGGACACCAGTTTCAAATCAGTGAAGACCGCAGGCGCAATTTCTGGATCGCTGCACGTTGCTGCAGGCGAACCTCGCGAGATCGGCCTGAAATTCGCTGATGTGTCGATGGACGACGGTAATCGCAACTTCGTTCTGAATGGATTATCGGGCGAGTGGCACTGGGCCGCGGGTGCGAGCGCAGCGAACGATGACGATGAATCGTCTGCGCGGATGAGCACGGCCAACTCGCGAATCAAATGGGATTCGGGCGTGCTGCTGAATCTGGATCTCGGCCACAGTGAACTGACGTTCAACACTCAGGGATCTCAGTTCCGGCTGCTGCAGCCCGCCAGCATTCCTCTGGTCGATGGCGCACTCGAGCTCGAAAGCTTCCGGGTTCGAAATGCCGGTCAGCCCAACGTCGCCTTCATGGTCGATGCGACGATTCGACCGATCAGCGTCGCACTTCTGTGCAAGGCTTTCGGCTGGCCCGAGTTCGGTGGCCGAGTCGGCGGGACCATTTCGAAACTACGCATGCGTGAGAACGTGATCACGCTGGGGACCACGCTCAAGGCGCAAGTGTTCGATGGCTCGATCAGCATCAACGATTTGCGGTTGGAGCAACCGTTCAGCCAATGGCCTCGCTTCGCGGCGAACATTGCACTCGACAACCTGGACTTGAATCTCGTCACCAGCGCGTTTTCCTTCGGCGGCATGACCGGAAGGCTCTCAGGCAGCATCGATGGCCTCCAATTGTTCAATTGGCAGCCTGTGGCGTTCGATGCCCGGCTGTACACGCCACCCGGTGACCGATCGCGTCATCGCATCAGCCAGCGTGCCGTGCAGAACATCGGGAGCATCGGAGGCGGCGGGGCAGGCGTGACTGCTGCATTGTCCGGCGGTGTGATGAAGTTCTTCGATGACTTCAACTACGAGCGTTTAGGCTTGTCCTGTCGACTCGAGAACGACGTCTGCATCATGGATGGCGTTGCTCCCGCTCCGAACGGTGGGTATTACCTGGTCAAAGGCAAAGGTCTGCCAAGGATCGATGTCATCGGCGGTGCACATCGTGTCGATTGGCCACGACTCGTGCAGCAACTTATTGCCGTGACTCAATCTGAGGGGCCCGTCGTCGAGTGACGCTGGGTTCTGCACTGGGCATTCTTTTATGATGGGCGGGCGCCATCAGAAGCGCAGGCCCTGATCGAAGCTGTGAGGATTTCTTATGTTCCGATATCTGCCGGTCAAAGTTGCTGCACTCACGCTGTTCCTGTCTGCGTGCGTCACCATCAACGTCTATTTCCCGGCTGCTGCTGCGGAGAAGGCTGCGGACAAGATCATCGAGGATGTGTGGGGCGGCACGCCTCAGGGCTCCAGCAAGCCTGACAAGCGAAGCGATTTGCACGAGTTGGAGCAACCGAGAATGTTGCTTGCAGCGGCGGGCGCCGTGCTGGATCTGATCATTCCTGCGGCAGAGGCACAGACAGCCGATCTGAACATCGCAACGCCCGCGGTCCGGCAACTCACGCAGTCCATGGAAGCGCGTCATGCACAGCTGAAGAAGTACTACGACTCAGGGGCCATCGGGCTGACCCGCGATGGACTGGTCGAGGTCCGCGATCAAAACCTGATCCCGCTGCCCGAGCGTAATGCGGCTCGCAAATTAGTGGCCGATGAAAACGCCGATCGAGCCAATCTTTATCGGGAAATCGCCAGCGCGAATGGTCATGCCGAATGGGAAGCCGATATTCGCAAAACTTTCGCCGAGCGCTGGAGCAGTAAAGCCGCCGCGGGTTGGTACTACCAGGACACCAGCGGGGCCTGGAAGCAGAAGTGAGCGCTTCGAGGCTCTATCTGTGAAAGTGGCGAACACTCCGGAAAGCGAGCAGGCCCGCAAAGCCTGAGCAAAAAAAAGCCCCGCAATTGCGGGGCTCTTCGTTTCGGGGCCGGCGTCTGTTCGAGTTCTTGGGCTGCGTCGACTAAAACCTGAAACGTCGCTCTTGCTACTTCAACTTTGCTATCACTTGACCGGTAATCCGGTCACGCATCCTTACGCTTATCGCTCTTCCTCGTCTCCCCTGGCGGTGCCATCCCCGCTTCTTTTGCGCGCCGCCGGCGCAACTGGCGCCTGGTGGCTCGCATGCCACACCGTGGTGTGGTTCGTGACGAAGTATGCTGGTGGAAACAGCGGCTTAGCAAGATACGTCGCACACTTACAACAAAAATATTTGCATCTCCTGCTACCTCCGTCACAGGGATCAGGCTGAGCCGTTGACATATCCAGGGCGGCGCGAGGGATCTCCTGACAAGTCAACGCTCACGACCACGCCTGAGCGGTCCTCCAGGTTCGCAGCGACGGCAGATCCGCCGTGGAATTCTGCGATCAGTCGGACGATGTAAAGCCCGAGCCCCAGGTGGGGTTTGCGATCCTGAGTGGTCCTGCCGCTGACCAACGATTCGAATAAGCGGTCATCGAGCTGAGGCGGCAGAAGCGGACCTTCGTTAGACATGGAGAGTCTGTAGCCTGAAGCCGCATTCTCCAGTGCGATGGTGATGAGCCCACCGGGCGGACAAAAATCCGTCGCATTGTCCATGAGCTTGTCGAGCATCTGCGCGATCAGGTCTGGCGAACCCAGCAGCCTGCATGGCTCATCGGGTACGCGCGTTTCGATTCGATGCTGAGCGAACGTGGCCGAGTACGCCTGACCGATGTTGCGAATCACTTCCGCCAGATCGAACTCGACACGTTCCGTGTTCCCGATGATTTGTTCGACTCGGGTCGCTTCGGTCATCGCTGTCAGGATGGCGTGCATGCGCGCATTGCCCGTACGTGCGCGTTCAAGGTAGCTCTGTGATGTCGGTGGCAATGTTTCGTCAGAGGCCAGGTTCTCGAGCGATGAGCTCACGATCGTCAGCGGCGTACGAAGCTCGTGCGACAACTTGTTTCCAAGCGTCTGCAGATAGTTCGTGTGTTCCTTCAGTCGACCCAGCAGGGTGCTATAGCTGCGTGCGAGCGCGCCCAACTCGTCACGAGCGGAGGTATCCGGAATCTGTGGTTCGAGACGTCCCTCGGGTGTAAGTGCGTTTGCAACCGCTCGACTCAAGCGTCGAATTCTCTGCGACAGGCGTGCCGCAAACGCGAGAGTGATCAATATCGAAAATAGCGTCGCCAGCAGCGTGAGATTCAGCAGCCGTGTGAGTGCTTCCTCACGAACGACAGCGAGCTGCTCAGCGGGTTGCTCCACGATTAGGGCAGCGAGTATGTCGTCTCCGTAGCGCACCGGTACCGCAGCGCGGATCAACGAAGGCTCACCGCCTGCAGGCTCGAACCAGATCGCCGTGCCATGACCCTGCCGAGCCTCATCGACTGGCGTGCCCCACATTCCGTACGGCAGGCCATAGCGTACGGCCAGTGCGTCGCGACCGAACACTCCGCGATAAACCGAGCGGGCAAAACCATCCTCATCGCTCTCGAGACCCGGATGATCGGTGGACGCATCAGACTCCACGGATCCGGCCCGTGCGAGGAGCCAGCCACGATCGTCGACCACGGAAACGCGCAGGCCCTTCGGAGCATATTGCTCGAGCCGATCTTTCAGGGCTTCAGAGGCTGTGTGCAGGCGGCCCATCGCAGGCGTAAGCGTTTCATCACTACCCAATGCAAAGGCCGCGAGTTGGGCGCCGAAGATGGAGAGCGGCGCACGCAGTTCGATCGCGTATCCAGTTTCAGTCGCACGCCACACGCCGCTGATGTGTTCGATCTGCGAGGTCATCTGCCATGGAGCACCCACTTCCGTCGAACGTGCGATCACAGGTCCCGGAGCAACGGCCGTGATCGACCAGGCCCGTTCGCGATCGAATTCATCGCGGGTGAGAAAAACGACACGACTCACGTCGTCCGCGATCGCATTGTCATCGGTCGGCGGCGTCTCATAGCGAATGTGTGCATCCTTCGTTTCGAAGTAGACATACATCGAACGCCCGAAAACCCCGAGACGCAGCGTAGGACCAGTGCGATCAAAGCCAGCGACGGGACGCGAAGGTGCGGGCCACTCATCTGCAAAACCATCGAGCAACGGAGTCGTCGGCAATAGCGGTGCAAACAAGTCGCCGTGATCGGGATCGAACTTCTCCCCCAGCTCCCCAGGAAAGCGATACAGAAGTTCAGGTTGAGAGGCGACCACGCGACCGAGCACGTCCGCGGTTGTCAGCAATGATTGTTCTTGTCCGCGACGAAGCGTCGTCTCCATCTTTTGCGCGTACTGCCATCCGGCCCACGGCAGGATCAATGTCAGGAGGCTGACGAGCAGTAACTTGGCGCGAAGGGACATGAAGACAGGCTATTGGCTGCTGGCCAGAGAAAACCGAGCCGACTGCAGTTCAGGCCGGCGGCCAGCCGGCCCTCTCATGCTTCCTTCCATCGATAGCCCATGCCGTACATGGTCTCAACGCCATCGAAAGACGGATCGATCGCCTGAAATTTTCGGCGGATGCGTTTGATGTGCGAGGTGATGGTGTTGTCGTCGAGCACGACGTTCGCCGCATCCATCAGTTGCTGGCGATTCTTCACATGACCAGGATTCTTCGCGAGCGCATGCACGATCCAGAATTCAGTCAAGGTGAGCCCGAGGGGTTTGTCCAGCCAGGTCGCATGCAATCGTGCGGCATCGATCACCAATGGGCCGCGCGCAACGATCTGATCGCGATTGGAGGGTTGCTTCAGTGCATCGATGCGGCGGAACAGAGCAACCACACGGGCGATCAGATGCGTAAGACTCAAGTCTTTGGTGAGATAGTCATCGGCGCCCAATCTCAGCCCGGACACTGCATCGAGCTCGCTGTCACGAGCGGTCAGGAAAATGATCGGAAGCTCGGCCGACATGGAGCGAAGCTCGCGGCACAGTTCGAACCCGCCTTCGGGCTCATCGTGCAGGCCGACATCGATTACAGCGAGATCCGGCAGGCGAGCACGAAACGCCTCGATCGCTTCCTTGCGCGTTCCGTACGTGCGCACGCTGTAACCATTGCGTTGAAACGCAGCCGCGTAGTTATCGCGAATCGCAGGTTCGTCTTCGACGATGGCAATCAGTTTCTTCATACCGCTATCCCAGTTCGACGGCTGCAGTTTACCTGTTGGGATGACGGGTGCGATGGCTGCCACGATTCATCACAATCGGCCTGCGGTTTAACAGCTCTCGCCGCTTTCTTGACGGTCGCGTGGATTGAAATGGCTCCCAGGCAGATCAGGAGTGAGCCATGTTCAGCGCAGTTCATCAGCAGGTCGGTCGAGCAGTTCGAGTCCGACGAGATTCACACGATGAGACTTACAGCCGGCTCGAAGTGCTGTGGGCCGTGGCTTCGTTCATCGTACTCATCCTGTGCTGGGACGCGTCGTGTCGGCTCGACGAGCGAGTCTCAATTCCGCGAGTGCGGCTCGCTCACGCTTTGGAAGAGGAAAGGACGGTGCGCTCGGGCACAACGCACCCGATCAATGATTTCGAGTGAGAACCAGAGCCCGGCTCGAGTGCGTCTAGAACGCGCTGATCCCGGTGAGTGCGCGGCCGACGGTGAGCTGATGAACGGTTTCCGTGCCTTCGTAAGTGATGACGCTCTCAAGATTCAGCGCGTGACGAATCGGCACGTATTCAACGCTGATCCCTGCGCCACCAAGAATGTCACGTGCGTCGCGAGCGACCTCGATGGCTGACCGTGTGTTGTGCCACTTCGCCATCGACACCTGTGTCGGTGCCATCGTGCCCTGGTCCTTCAATCGGCCAAGCTGCAGTGACAGTAGTTGCGAGGTCGTGATCTTGCGTGCCATCTCTGCCAGGCGAATTTGAATCGCCTGAGTTGCAGCGAGAGGTTTGCCAAACAGCTGGCGTGTTTTCGAATATTCGATCACTTGGGACAGGCATGCCTGCGCTGCGCCGGTGACGCCCCAACTGATTCCGTAGCGCGCTTGAGTCAAGCAGGAAAGTGGCCCTTTCAATCCGATCACGCCCGGCAGCACGTTTTCTTCGGGAACGATCACGTTGTCGAAGAACAGGCTCGAGGTGATCGAGGCACGCAGACTCATTTTGTGCTTGATCAGGTCGGCACTGAATCCTTTCGCGCCTTTCTCGACGAGAAATCCGCGAATGCCCGAATCCGTTTGCGCCCACACGATTGCGAGATCAGCAATGGAGCCGTTGGTGATCCACATCTTGGCGCCATTCAGCACCCAATCTTTGCCTTGCTTACGCGCGACAGTTTTCATGTTGGCAGGATCGGACCCGCCGTGTGGTTCGGTGAGGCCGAAGCAACCGATCACTTCGCCTTTCGCCATGCGAGGTAGCCAGCGCTGCTTCTGTTCTTCGCTGCCGAACGCGTAGATCGGATACATGCACAGGCTCGATTGAACAGAGACGAAGCTGCGCAAACCGGAGTCCCCGCGCTCGAGTTCCTGGCAGATCAGTCCATACGAAACCGCGTTCAAGCCGGCGCACCCATAGCCTTCGATCGAGCTGCCGAGCAGACCCAGTTCAGCAATCCCTGAAATCAGTTCGTGTGGGAAGCGTTCGTGCTCGAAACATTCGCTGATGATCGGAATGACTTCATCGTCCACATACTGGGCAACCGAATCCTGAACCATGCGTTCGTCGTCGCTGAGCGCGGACCGTACGTTGTACAGATCGGTCGGACTCAGCTCCGCCGAGACAGCGGGCGATGGTGTGTGTGCGATCGCAGACATAGGGTTTCTCCTGTGCGCGCATGATACTCGCCGCCCCTGTATACCTCACGGCATCTGGCGGATTGCGCGCTGCGTTTTCCCCCTAAACGCCTCAACTTGTGGTGCTTCAGGGCCAAGCGTACGTTGCGGCGTCCAACGACAAATTCTTCCAGGGGGCGTTATGCGAACGGTCGAGCAGTGGCTGAGCGAGTACGGCGAAAGTCATCAAAATCCCATTAATAAACGACTGCATTGGATTTGCGTCCCGATCATCGTTCTCAGTCTCGTGGGCCTGTTGTGGTCATTGCCCGTACCGAATGCGTTTGGTGAAATTTCCCCTTTGTTGAACTGGGGCACGCTGCTGCTGCTGGTCGGTGTGCTGTACTACTTCTCGATGTCTCGTTCACTCGCGATTGGAATGGCGATCTTCGTTGCTGTTTTGATTTCGCTAGTGACCGCGCTCGACCGCCTGCCCTGGTCGTTGTGGATGATCTGTCTGTCGCTCTTTGTAGTCGCGTGGATAGGACAGTTCATCGGACATCATTACGAAGGTAAGCGCCCGTCCTTTTTCAAGGATGTGCAATTCCTCATGATCGGTCCGTTGTGGTTGCTGAGCTTCATTTATCGCAGGCTTGGCATTCGGTACTGATCAGAGGATCTCAGTTCAGTTCCAGTTCAGTGCTTGCCGACAAGGCTGAACATGTCGAAGTCGAGGAGTTGATTAATGGAGATCAGAATCGTGAATACCCCAGCTTTCGCATCAGGACGCGTCCGCGCGATTGCAGCGACTGTAGCCGTGATTTCATTTCTTACCGCCTGCAGCACAGTGAATCCCTATACGCACGAACAGCAGACGAGCAAAGCAGCCAAAGGTGCTGGCATCGGTGCGGCAGCAGGCGCTGTTGTGGGTCTGTTGACCAAAGGCGACAAGTTGCAGAACGCACTAATCGGCGCAGGCGTGGGTGCCATCGCCGGCGGCGGTGTGGGCTACTACATGGACGTGCAGGAAGCGAAGCTGCGTCAGAAGCTTGAAGGTACGGGTGTGAGCGTCACGCGCATGGGCGACAACATCACTCTGAATATGCCGAGCAGCATTACCTTTGCTTTGAACAGCGCCGATTTGAACGCGCAGTTCTATAGCGCGCTCGAGGGCGTTTCGATGGTGCTTCAGGAATACAACAAGACCGTTATCGAAGTCGCGGGTCACACCGATAGCAGCGGCAGCGATCAATACAACATGCAACTGTCAGAGCGTCGCGCGCAGTCCGTCGCTTCATATCTGGCAAGTCATGGAATCCAGAGTTCGCGTCTG
>JBJMWN010000197.1:0-6255 GCA_045810085.1 Povalibacter sp.
ACCTGCCGAGCGCGGCGGTACGTGCCGACATCGTTCGCATTCACGCGCGGAAGCGGTCAGTACCAGTGAGCGAAGACCAGATTGCGAGTCTGGCGAATGCGTCCGAAGGATTCTCGGGTGCCGAAATCGAACAGGCGGTTGTCTCTGCCCTCTACGCTGCGCACGCAACCGGCGTGCCTGTGTGCGCCGCTCACGTGCTGAATGAGATCAGAGGAACGCGGCCACTTTCGACCGTGATGGCGGAGCAGATTGGAGAGTTGCGAGCCTGGGCCGCAGAGCGAACCGTCGCGGCAGATTGAATCCTGGCGAGCCAGACGGCTCGTCGGTTCTAAAGCATTTCACCTTCGTCGCCGAAGTCGGCCACCCACGCGGCGATGTCCTGATCGTAGGTGACGATGTTCTCAGCGGACGCTGCACGCTTCAGGCGATCACGAATCGCATCCCAGCGCTCACCCTCGGGCACTTCCTCGACCAACATGATTTTGGCACCCGACTTGTCGAGCGTGCGCAGGTTCGCATAGAGATTGCGGGCGTAAAGATCTGGCCGGTTGCCCGCATTGATCCAGGTCATGTACTGCGTCGTGCGCAGCGGTGGATGCAGCGCCAGCACGGCGACCTTCTCGTGTTCGCCGCTGAATTCAGTGATCACCTGATCCAGATGGCGACTCGGCACGACATTCACTGGCGTCTGCGGCGAATAGTGCCGAGTGGTGGAGCCTGGAACACGCGGTGCAGAAGGATTCGGTCCCATCTGGATGTTCGGCAGCACGGCTCGCAGCTGCGACAACGTGATGCTCCCAGGCCGAAGCACCCGCGGACCATCTCCCAGACACGCGACGATTGTGGATTCGAGACCGATCTTGGCGTCGCCTCCATCCAGCACGATTTTCAGATCGTCACCGAACTCTTCGCGCACATGCTCTGCTCGCGTCGGGCTTACGTTTCCGTACCGATTCGCCGAGGGCGCGGCAATGCCGCCGCCGAAAGCATTCAACAGCTGCTGTGCGATCGGATGATTGGGCACGCGAATCGCAACGGTGTCCTGGCCGCCCGTGATGACGTCGTTGACGGCCAACGCACGCTTGGCCACGAGGGTCAGTGGGCCTGGCCAGAACGCATCCGCCAGCTTCTTCGCGTCTGGCGACATGTCGCGAACCCAGCGCTGCAGATACCGAGGGTGATCGATATGGACGATGACGGGATGCGTGGTCGGCCGTCCCTTCATCCGGAAGATCTTGCGAACCGCATCGGGATTGTTTGCGTTCGCGCCCAATCCGTAGACGGTCTCCGTCGGAAACGCCACAAGCTCGCCTGCGCGAAGTGCCTCGACGGCTTCCTGAAGTTGTTCCTGTAACACGCGTCCCATAACCATGGGACGCATGATAGCAAGGCAGGCCCGGAAGTCAGCGACGCCAGCATGCGACGCTCGCGATCAGCCGACGAATGGTCGTTATGCGCGAGCGTCAGAAAACTGACGTGAGCCGAAGTCCCACACCCTTACTCGAGCATGGTCCGATCCCATCCGGATGCCGTCCGCTTGAGCTCGTACGCGGGCCAATAGCGCGTGTCGAGTTTCAGCGTGATCACATCGACAGCTCCGTTCCAGGCCATCGTACGCAGACGCACAGACGATCGATCCGGACGACCCGCCACTGCTTTGATGAAACTATCCAGATCCGGTGTGGGCTGACCATCGACTTCAACGATGCGGCGTCCGGCCCAGAGCTGGTAGCGCGTTGCAGGCGAGCCATACGAGTAATAGCCCACGAACACGCCTGCGGGAGGAATGCCGCGTTGAGCGGACAGTGCACGATGCGGTTCCTGCAGAACTGCACCCGCCCACAAAACGACCCGTTCGAGATCGCGACCACCGAGTGCCACGGTCGGCACATCGATCGTCTGTTGCGCACCATCTCGCAACACGGTCACTTTCACTTGCGGCTTCTGCACCGCTCGTTCGACTTCGCGGAATCGATTCACCACGGCGCCATCGACATCGAGAATCAGATCGCCTGATCGCAACACCTTCGAAGCGGGTGAGCCGCCTACCAGGCGCGAGACGCTCAGCACTTGCCGGCGCTCCGGACTGTGCTGTTCCAGTCTCTGAATCCAGTGATCAGGCAATCCGAGTTTGCGTGCGCCGGCCAGCGGCACAGGCAGCAGCTCAGCTTCAAGCGAATGCAAAGTCCCGCTGCCACGCACGAGCGGCAGCATTTCGGTGATGAGATCCGCAGGCACACCGCGATTCTCCTGAACCATCTCCCTGCCATTCTCGTAGGCAAAACTCGCCCACGTTGCAATCACTTCACCTAGCTTGTTGGCCAGAACGCCGTCGTAATCCGTCGGCCCGTTCACGAGCTGTATGGTCTCGAGGTTCGATTCGCGAAACTGAAATGTGCGCGAGAGCGGAAATGCAACCGGATCGACCGACGCGACTGCCGCCGCGCGTGATTGAACTTTGCCGTCGGCGCGCATGCCGACTGCCCACACCTGCTCGCCAGGCTGAACATCGCCTTCGCGGAACGTTGCCGCCTTGGCTGGAGTGCTGCCAATGGCTTTTGGATCGTAGGACACGATCGCGAGATTGTGCAGCGGATGCACGTATTCGACTCGACCGGGAATTTCGATGGTCCCTGCGAACGTGAGCCTCACATCGCCGATCACGACTGGAACGGTATTGCGATCGACAACGATCAGACCGCGTTCCGCATCGATGATCACGCCCGTGCCGTAGTAACTGCGCTCGGTGATCCCCGACACCGAATACGGCATATCGAAGTTCACGAGCACCAGAGACGGTGCAAGACGATTGACGATCGGATCAGCGGTCTTTGCGTAGCTGGTCGTCGCAGGCTTCGGCGGCTGAGCGACGCCATCTTCTGCCCAATCCGTGCAAGGCCACACACCCGTCTTGTCATCGCGCTTGCACGAGCGCGCCGGAAACCAACGTCGATCCATACGAATAACGCGCCACTGCGCCGTCGACGGATCGTCAATCGTCGCGAAACGAACCGTCGCACGCTCGCCATCCTTCAATGCGGCCACAGCCGCCTCGAATTGAGTGAGGTCGTCGATCGGTTTGCCTCCGATTTCACTGATCACCGCGCCCCGCGGAACGGCAGCGGCGCCAAGGACGTAACCGGGATTCGCGACGTAGACACCCTTGATCGCCGAGTTCAGATGGCGAGCCTGCTGCCACGAAAGGTTGTGGACCACGGAATCACCGAACTCGATGTATCGGTCCGGCGTGACGTCGTAGAGATTCTCGATCGTGAGTTCCTGTTCGAGAACCTGCCCGCCGCGTTCGATCGACAATTTCACTTTCTTGCCCACGCCGTCGTCCAGCACGTCGGACAAGTCATCGAAGCCGCCGACCAGATCTCCATTGACGCGAACCAGAATGTCGCCCGGCTGCAGCACTTTTTCAGCCGCAGATCCGACCTGCACTTCGCTCACGACCAGAAGCCCGGTGTTGTTCGGAAACTTGCGGCGCACTTCGGTCTCGGTTTCATTGTGCAATCCGAGCCGTCGCACTTCATCGAAAGGCGTGTACTTGAATACGGTTTCCAGAGTTCCGCGCGGGACGGTTTTGTCGTCCTGTACGTACTTGAGCGCGCGCGTGACGCGATCGAGTGGCAGATAGAAGCTGGATGCCGCTTGTGAGCTGCCACCCGCATTCAACGCGACGACGCGTCCATCGACGTCAATGACCGGAGAGCCGGACGAGCCACCTGATGTGCTCGATGCAGCCTGGTAGTAGAAGGTGTTGAAGTCGTTGTACTTGCCGAGTCCGTAGTTGGGAGCTTCACGATCCAGGCGCGCCAGGGTTCCCGCGAGAATGGAAAGCTGCTCGCCCGCATCGTTGCCGACGACACGAATTTCACGACCGACCTGAGCACCTTGCGGATAAAGCTTGAGCTCAGTGGGTTTGATGAACTTCAGCGCTGAAGGGTCGTAGCGATAGAAGCCAAAGTCATGCACCGGATCGCGATAGACCGGGTAGAGCGTGACCTCTTCGCGATTCAGGAAGACTGCTTGCGCGGTGACCGGGCCCGGCGTGACGACATGTCGGTTCGTCAGAATCAATCCGCGCTTCGCATCGATCACGAATCCCGTTGCCTGACTCGACATGTTCCATTCAGTGTCGAACGCGCGAGTCTGATCGACCTGAATGGTGACTACGCCGCTGGCGACCTTTTCCAGCGTCTTGGTCCACCTGGAATCCTCCGCAGCAGGGACCGAAACCATCGGCGCGGCACCCTCCTCGGCAGCGATAAGGCGGGTGGCGGTGAGAAGCAGAAACGTAAGCCCGAGAATTCTTTGCATGTGACGCGTCGTCTAAATTAAGTCTGGAGGAGGCGATAGGTCAGGCTCGCAGATGAAGGATGGACGAGTCGTCTCTGAACGGTGCGAGCATTGCCCTTCTTAGGCGAGAGATTGAAGATGAGGTTCCCGGAGAACTAACCGAGCAGCGTAAATCCCCATACGATGCCCAGCAGCGCAAACGCGAGCAGGACCGCAGTCGATCCGACGTCTTTGGCGAGTCCCGACAATTCATGGCGCTCGAGTCCGATGCGATCGACAACGGTTTCGATGCCGGTGTTCAGCAATTCCACGATCAGCACGAACACGACGGAGCCAAGCAGTAACGCTCGCTCAACACCGGTCTTCCCGAGATAGACGCCTAGCGGCAGAAGCACCACCGCCAAAGCCACTTCCTGCCGGAATGCGGCCTCGAATTTGAAGGCGCCTTTGAAACCAGCCCAGGAGTTAACGAACGCGAGCAGCAACCGACGTATGCCGGACAATTTCGGCCGATCCATACAACTCCTGGTGGGAGGTTTTTATGACTGGTACACGAGATCGAGCTGTTTGGCCGCTCTCACGTCATCCAGGCGGCGCACCGGCAGAGTATACGGGGCGCCTTTGACCTTTGTCGGGTCCTCCATCGCTTCCTTCTCGATCGCAATCATCGCTTCGATGAACGCATCGAGTTCCTGTTTGCTCTCGGTCTCCGTCGGTTCTATCAGCAGACACTCGGGGACGAGCAGCGGAAAGTAAGTCGTCGGGGCGTGGAATCCGAAGTCGAGCAGGCGCTTCGCGAAATCCATCGCGTTGACCCCCAGATCGCGTGCCTGACGTTTCATCGTGATGATGAATTCGTGACTCGCGCGACGATTCGGATACGCAGCGTCGAAGCCCGCTTGTTTCAGCCTGGCGAACATGTAATTCGCATTGAGTGCTGCAAACTCGGCCACTCGTTGCATTCCAGCGCGGCCCAGCATGCGCATATAGATGTAGGCACGCAGCAGCACACCGGCGTTGCCCATAAAGGCCGATAGACGACCGATCGTCTGTGGCAGGTCACGCTCATCAAGCCAGCGATAACGATCACCCTCTTTGCCCACGACCGGAATGGGCATGAATGGAAGCAACCGCTGATTCACGCCAACTGCGCCTGATCCTGGTCCGCCACCGCCATGCGGAGTGGAAAAGGTCTTGTGCAGGTTCATGTGAATAACATCGAAACCCATGGCGCCCGGGCGAACCTTGCCGAGAATTGCGTTGAGATTGGCGCCGTCGTAATACAGCAAGCCACCCGCTTCGTGCACCACGCGAGCGACTTCCTGGATGCGCCGCTCGAACACGCCGAGGGTCGAAGGATTCGTGAGCATGATGCCCGCTGTCTTCGGACCTACGGCCTGCTTCAGGGCCTCGATATCGATGTCGCCGTTGGGCAGGGAAGGAATCTCGATCACGCTGCAGCCACACATCGTTGCCGTAGCGGGATTGGTTCCATGTGCAGCATCGGGAACGATGATCTCTGTACGTTCGAGATCACCGCGTGCCTTGTGATACGCGCGGATCATTGCGACGCCAGCGAACTCACCTTGCGCACCAGCCATCGGAGTCAGGGACACGCCTTTCATCCCCGTCACTTCCTTGAGCATCTCCTGCAGTTCAAACATGCACTCGAGGAAACCCTGCCCGACCGATTCGGGCCCGAGCGGATGACGCGACAAGAACTCCGGCAGCATCGCGAATTGGTTACACGCGCGCGGGTTGTATTTCATCGTGCACGAACCCAGCGGATAGAAGTGCGTGTCGATGGAAAAGTTGAGTTGTGACAAGCGCGTGAAATGACGCACGGCCTGCAGTTCTGAAACTTCTGGAAGCTTTGCAGGCGTCTTGCGCCGCAAGGCCTCAGGTACGTCCGAGGTTGCGCCATGAGGATACTGAGCCGCCGCACTGCGA
>JBJMWN010000198.1:0-26200 GCA_045810085.1 Povalibacter sp.
CGTCGAACGCTCGATGGCGGTGCTCTTTGAGCACGACAAGAGCTGGCACAAGGAGCGCCTGGCCATGCTCGAAGATCGCGTCCGTGCACGACTGAGCGAACTTTCCAATCGGTTGGGGAATGCCGACTGGCTCGATGGCGCTTTCAGCGCCGGTGACCTGTTGATGGTGACAGTGCTGCGCAGGTTAGGTCAGTCGGGTGAAGTGGAGAGATTTCCGAACCTGGCCGCGTATGTCGCTCGGGGCGAAGCGCGTCCCGCATATCAACGTGCGTTCGCCGATCAGCTCGCGGTTTTCATTGGCAAGTCATCGAACGGGTGAGACGTGTCGGCTCTGGGGTGGGTTTGCACACAGCCTGAACCGGCTCTCTCGCAATCGCTTCACAACTGATAGCCGAGCGCTCCCTCAGTCTCGCTGATCTTTTTCTGGGCAATCAGCTGATCAACGATTTGATGCAACTGCGCTTCTGAAATCTTCTTTCCGAAATGATTGTGAAGGTGCGCGATCAATCCTTTGCGCTTACGCGGCCGCGTGCGTGGTGACATTTCTTCGAGCCATGCCAGTACGGACACGGACGCCAGCGGTGCGGGTTCCTGAGTCTTTGGCTTCGGCGTAGCTACGACAGCTTTCACCTTTGTCGGTTTCTGTCTCGGCGCGCCGCCGAATGCTTCGGCGATCGTTTCAGCGCGGCGCACGGAGAATTCCCTGCCGCGCAGATGCTTTGCGAGCGGATCGAAGCCCGTGTCCTTCGACAGGATGACGCAGTTCGCTTTCGGATTCGCGGCGAGGTACTCGCCCAGATAGAACGCGATATGAAAGTCCAGGGCGTTCCTGCCCTGCCCTTCGATGTCGATCGGCAGGAATCGATCGCCGAGCTTGAGCGCCGCTTTGAGAAAATCCGTGCGCACCGTCTTTTGCGAAGCGCCGAAAAAGAACGGCACGAACACGTCCTCCGGGATCTCGCCCAAGTCGAGCGTTCCGGTATTCTCGTAGTCGACGAACAGAATTGCCTTGCAAGATTTCATGCTCACGTGAGCACCGCATCGCTACCGATGTTCATGTCCTGCCCGCCACGTGGCTCTCGACGTTCAGTGACCTGCATCGAGATACTTCGTATCCGTCGGACCTGATCCGGTGACGTAAACGACTGCCGGTGCGTCACCGGTGAAAGCGAAATGAGCAACACCTGCGGGTTCGGTGTAGAAGCCACCCGGTCCAAGCGTGGTGGTCGCGGCCTCGGTGGCTACATCGCCATAGCCGAAATGCCATTCGCCCGAAACCACGATTGCATTGCGGTTGTCGCGATGTCGATGCGCCGCGATGCGCGTATGAGGCGGCACACGAATTTCAAATGCATAGGGGCCGGGCAAATTTGGATCGCCTGAGAGCACGGTTGTCTGCACTCCAATGAGCCCAGATGTGCCCGCACCTCCCTCGCCTCTCGCCATAGCATCGACCTGCGCACTCGTCAGTCGCGTTTGCGGCAATGGGGCTCCCGAAGCGTTCTTCAGGAAAGCGACGATGGCGGCGATCGTGGCGGTAGGCTGCTCTTCCATCAGCCAATGCCCGGAGTTTGCAATCACGACCTGACGCACATCGTCAGCAGCAAATCGCATGATGAATGCCATGGTGGCACCGAGCGAGTGATCACCACCGATCGCGAGTACGGGCGTCTGAAGGCGACCGCGCGTGAGAGAGGCACGATTGTCGATGGCGTCCTGGTCAAAAGCGGCGAACTGCAAGAAGCCGGCGTGCATGCGACCGTTCTTCGCGTACAACGCGGCGTAGTGAGTGCGCGCCGCTTCGGAGAAGTGCGCCGGATCGGCAGAGAACTCGTTCCAGAATCGGTCGAGATAGATGCGCTCGCGACCCGCGACCAGGCGCTCCATGTCGGGTCCGCCAAAACGGAAATGCCAGAGCAACGGACTCTTTAGAATCTCATCCCAAGGCCCGACACCTGGCACCGGTGCATCCATCATCACGAGGCGAGTGCTGCGATCCTGGTGAGCAGCGACGAAGGCGAACGCCACCATGTTGCCAATATCGTGGCCAATAACATCCGCCTGGCGAATCTGCAGTGCATCGAGGACGCCGGCAATGTCTTCAGCCTGATTCTTCTTGGTGAAGCCATCGGTCGCGACCGCGGACAATCCCATGCCGCGGAGATCGGGCACGACGACCGTATGATCGCGCATCAGCTGTGATGCAAGCGGGATCCACATGTCACCAGTGTCGCCATAGCCGTGGATCAATACGACAGCCGGCCCCGTGCCACCCACTCGCACATGGATCGTCGTGCCATTCGTTACGATCTCCTGGGTGCGAAATCCTGCGGGGTAGTCGAAGCTCTGAGCACGCATCGCCGGCGAGATCAGCATTGATAAAGCCGCAAATGCGAAAACCGACAGTATTCGTGCACTCATACTTGTTCTCCTCGAGCGGTTTCGCTCGTCTTGCCTGCACGGGACCTGTCGTGTGACAGCCGCACGAAATGAGTATGCTTTATCGCCGAAGTTTGTGGGCAACTGAAATCGTCGCACCCGACTTTCGAGATTCAGACTGTGTTCGGCTGGAGCCGAATCCACAGCGGCCGCTCTTCAGATCGAAGCAGGATCCACAACCACAGCATTGCGGATGAGCGAGCTCGCAGCGTTGCGATCGTTGGCTGCTTCATCGCAGAGCCATTCACGGAACTTCACGATCTTGTGACTGTGCTGCCGAGCGACAGCGTAGGCGAGGTAGAACGCGCGGCCATCGCTTGCAACGAAGTCGTGCGCTGGAACGAGTCGACCAGAATCGAGTTGATTGCGGAACAGAATGGGATTGCCGATCGCGATGCCCTGCCCCGCCTCCGCCGCGGCGATGTCGAGATACTCAGCTGCGAGCTTCGTGCCAAATCGCTGAGGTGAAAGTGTCGCTTTGGCACCGAGGCCGCGATACCACATCGCCCACCAGTCGGGACGACCCAGCAATGGCACCGGGAGTTCGCGCGACGGATTCTCAATGCCCGCTGCCGCATCACGCAAAGTGGGTGAACAGAGCGGCATGAAGATCACCGGCAGTATCTGAGTCGTCGAGAGACCGGACCAGCGTCCGTGCCCGTTGCGAATCGCTGCGTCGAATCGCCCATCGGTCAGATCCTCGGGCACCGCTGAGACATCGAGGCCGAGTGCAATCTCGGGATGCCTGGAGCGAAACTTACCGAGCTTGGGTGTGAGCCAACTCGTGCCCAGCGTAGGCAACGTCGTCAATGAGATCCTGGATTCGTCTGCATCCACTGCACGAATGAAACTGGCACGGAGTGCGGCGAATGCATTGATCGCCTCGTGCGCGACAATCTCACCTGGCTCAGTGAGCACGACCTGATTCGGTTGGCGCACGAACAGCTGCACACCGATCTGCTCCTCGAGTCGACGCACGTGATAACTGACCGACGCCGCTGTCGTATCGAGTTCCTGCGCAGCCTTGGCAAAACTGCCGAGACGTGCCGCTGCTTCGAACGCGCGAATGGAAGATAGCGAAGGAAATCGATGTTCGACCATAAGTGTGCCTTAGCCTGAAGGCCGATTCTCGAATGGTCAACTTCGCAGGGCTCGCGATGATCTCGGGCGCGCGAGTCGCGCTGTCATTCGAGTCACGCATGTCTCAGTCGAAGTCTTTCGAAATCTCTCGCCGCGATTTCCTGACCACATCGAGCTTGTCTTTGTTCGGATTGGCTCTTGACTCACCGATCTCATTCGCGGCAGAGCCCGACCATACGCATGAGTGGGATTGGCTGATCGGCAACTGGGATGTGTGGCATCGACGTCTCAAGGATCGACTGGTGGGCAGCGATGAGTGGCAGGAGTTCGGCGGCAAGAGCGCGCTGTGGCTGTCACTCGGTGGACTCGGCACCATCGACGACAACATCGTCGACCTTCCCGGCAATTCGTATCGCGGACTCACGCTGCGCGCTTTCGACCCGACCACGCAGACATGGGCGATCTGGTGGCTCGACGGTCGCAACCCGACGCATATCGATCCGCCAGTGATGGGTCGCTTCGAAGGTGAAAGCGGCACCTTCATCGGTCGTGACACGTTCAAAGGCATTCCCATCCTGATGCGATTCCGCTGGAACGAGCTTCACAGCAAACGTCCATGGTGGGAGCAGGCGTTCTCAACGGATGAAGGCGCTCACTGGGAAGTGAACTGGCGCAACTATTTCACGCTCACGTCGAAAGAGACGACTCCGCTGCCCGTGCTCGCGGACGCACCGAAGGATTGGGATTTTCTGGTCGGTCGATGGAATGTGCGACATCGGAAACTTGCTCAACGTTTTGTCAGCAGCAAGCAGTGGCAAACGTTCAACGGCACACTCGTGAACTGGCCGGTGCTCGGCGGACACGGCAACGTCGGCGACAACGCGATGAACTTTCCCGATGGAATTCGACGCGGCGTTTCATGCAGATCCTTCGATCCTGCGACGCGTGAATGGTTGATCTGGTGGCTCGATGGACGCACGCCTTCAACGATCTCAACGCCACTGCGCGGATCATTCGCGAATGGTGTCGGTACCTTCGTAGGTGAAGAAGAAATGGACGGGCGCGAAGTCAAGACTCGAGTGCGATGGTCAGTTGCTGACGCAAACGCACCTCGCTGGGAGCAATCGAGTTCTGTCGATGGCGGCCACACCTGGGAATCCAATTGGATCAGCGAATTTACCCGGCAAGCATGAACAGAACCTCGCGGCGCTGAATCATTGCTGCTTCGATCACTGCTAACCCAAAGTAAATCGAGGACCCCCATGCGTCGGGTCCGGCAATCCCACAAACGTACCGCCGTTGCGTTGGCAGATGATGCGCATGAGTGTGGCGAAGCGAATGCTCGTGAACTGCGGCGCCTGTGGCGTCACTGGGAAACCCAGCGCATTGATTCGCACTCGACGCTCGCCATTCGCGTCTTCGCGATTGGCGAAATCGACCGCCTTGACGACCTCGTCGATGGACGGGCCTGTGAATTCATCGCCGAAGACGTACAGGCTGATCTTCTTGTCGCTTGCGCGATAAGTGTTGATCGCTTCGACGATTCCTTTCGCTGGACTCGACGCTGAGAACGGCGCCCACCCGCGAAGATGATCGATCACGGTTTTGCGTTGTTCGCGCGTATCCGGAATCCATTTGCCCGTGTAGCTCGGAAACATGTACGTGCCCTGATCGTTCATGACCTGAAATCCTTTCAGGTGCGGATAGATGTCGAGCGACTCCTGCACTTTCTGCAGCATGGTCGGCCATTCGTAGCTCTGCATGCTGCCGGAGGTATCGATCAGGAAGATGATGTATTCGCTGTCGACCGGTATGCCTCCGATGGCTGAATCAGACTTGCGACGAAAGCCTTTCCCGAGCAGGCGCTTCATTTCATCCGTCAGCGACTCCTGCGCTGAAGCGAGCTTGCCTTGCAACGCGTTGGCAACATCCGCCTCTCGGTTCGACGCCTGGTACTTACCACGCTCAGCATTCAGATCGCCGAGCAAGCGTGCGACTTTGAGTTTGTCGATCGATAACTGTTCCTGTCGTGATTTCAGATCACGATCCAGGCTGGCGCGCTGCCCTTCGATGTCGACGAGTTCGTCCTGGAGTTTGGCGATTTCTGCCGCTTGTGCAGCGCTGTCCTGCTCGACTTCTGGCGAGCGAACGTCGCTGAGAACGAGCAGCAGCACGACGGATCCCAGTCCGCAGGTGATGCAGTCCAGGAAGGAGATGCTGAAGATCTCAGTCTCGCGTCGTGTGAGTCGTCTCGGCATGCGACAGCCGTGCGCCTTGCGTCGATCACAGGACACTGCGCTTGCACTCAGGAGGCTCGCAAGTGCATGGATAAGTATTAATGGTGTCGCGTGAGATCATCGTGTTGATGACAGAGGCTTCATGGTTGAAGCGAGCCCCGAAGAAAATGCGGCGCTCCGCGATCTTTCATTTGGATTACTTTTGTGGTCTCTGCGGCCACCCCTCTTGATTCTGTTCCTTGAACCTTCTTCAGTATTTTTACTGGCCACTCCTGCTCCTGGGAGGTGACTCATGTATCGTCAGGCTCTCTTCCAGGGAGCCATAACAATGTCGAATCGTCTCCTTTCTGCCTTAGCCGCAACGCTGATCGCGACGAGCGCCTTTGCCGCTGAACCCACAGCACCGATCGTGCTCAAGGCATCGCATCTCTTCGACAGCAAGACAGGCAAGCTGATGGAGGGAGCAACGATCCTGATTCAGGACGACAAGATCGTGTCTGTGGGTAGCGGCACCGCACCTGCGAATGCGAAGGTGATCGATCTTGGCGATGCGACGCTCTTGCCCGGCTTCATCGATGCACATGTCCACATGACGGACGAGCTGCAGTCGAACTACTTTCGCGGGTTCTATCAAAGCATGTTGCGATTTCCAGTCGAGCAATCGCTCTATGCCGCGCGCTACGCGAAGCGAACGTTGGACGCGGGATTTACGACGGTTCGCAACGTCGGTGCCAGTGATTTCATCGATATCGGATTGCGTAATGCGATCGACGCAGATGTGACCCCCGGTCCGCACATGCTCACCGCGGGTCATGCGATCGGTTCGACTGGCGGTCACTGCGACAACTCGCCCTTCCCACCCGAGAGGATCAAGCCGTCAGGACCGATCGAAGGGGTATGCAATGGTCCCGAAGAATGTCGAGCCGCAGTGCGCTATCAGATGAAGTGGGGTGCAGATGTCATCAAGATCTGCGCTTCGGGCGGTGTGCTTTCGGAATCGGATCCTGTCGATGTGCCGCAGCTCACGACCGAAGAGTTGAAGGCGATCGTCTCCGAAGCGCATACCTGGAATCGCAAAGTCGCAGCACACAGCCACGGCGATAAAGCCGCGCGGATGGCGGTAGAAGCCGGTGTGGATTCGATCGAGCACGGCAGCTTTCTCACGGACGAGACGCTGCAATTGATGAAGACCAGAGGCACGTACCTCGTGCCGACGCGACTGGCGGTCTACTGGGTCAACAAGCAGGTGGACACCTTCCCTCCCGCGATCGCAGAGAAGGCACGTGCCGCTTACGCGGCGCACGAAAAAATGCTGCGCTCTGCATTGCGCATCGGTGTGCCGATCGCATTCGGCACAGACACAGGTGTCTCGCCGCACGGAATGAACGCGAAGGAGTTCGCGCTGCTCGTGGAAGTCGGCATGCAACCGGCAGCCGCATTGATGGCCGGCACTCGCGAATCAGCAAAGCTGCTGGGCGTAGATGCACAGGTTGGTACGTTGGAGCCAGGCAAGCTCGCTGACATCGTGGCCGTCCCAGGCAACGTGCTCGAGAACATCGCGGCTACTGAAAAGCCGGTGTTCGTGATGAAACATGGTCAGGTCGTTCGCGGACCCTAGACATGACTTAGTCCGCGAAAGCAAAAGCCGTCTGCCTCGCAGCGCTGTTATCAACGTGCGCTGATTTCATTCCAATCAAGACGCTCTTCGATACGATGGAAGGCGTCGTCCCCGATCTCACCGCTGTCGCGCATCTCGACGACGGCACGGCGCTGCGCCGCTACGACTCGGGAGCGCAGCTCATGCCGCGGATTGCTCGAGCTCCCCGAGTCGAGATCACCGTCTTCGGATGCGAGCTGCTGGAGTGCCACATACTCCTCGCGCAATGCACTGGCCGTTGGCGAGTCATCCTTGCCCACTTCATCCAGTGCCACTTTCGAAATGCGCTGTAATGCCAGCTTCACTTCGTTTTCGACTGAGCGGTCATCGCGCAAATGCAAAGCGGAAATGAGCGGCCGTAACGTGAGCCCCTGAATGACCAACGTGCCGACCACGACGCAGAACGCGCATAGCAGTATCAGATCGCGATAAGGAAATCCGGGCGAAGTATCCGTCGCGGTTGGCAATGCGTACGCGGTTGCCAGCGTTACGATGCCGCGCATGCCGCACCAACTGATGACCAACGCGCTCTTGCTGGTCGGACCGCCGGGACCGGGCCAGCGGCCTGCGCCCAGGAAGCGGGTTTTCAATTTCGCGACGTACGTATACGTGAATACCCAGGCGATGCGCACAGACACCACGATCGCGAGAACAAGTCCTGCAATCTTCAGATATTCGACTCGCTGCACCGGCTCGAGCGAACCCAGGATCGGCCGCAACTGCAAACCGATCAGAATGAACGCGAGCACATTGAGTACGAAAACCACTGTCTCCCACACGGCATACGTAGGTATGCGCATGCTTGCGGGCGTGCGACCGGGCGAGAGGCGCGAGAGCGTGATCGCATACGCGACGACGGTGACAACTGCGGAGAGACCCAACCGATCCGCAAGGATCCACACGCCGAACGTAGTCACGAACTGAATGACGATTGAGCTGGGCGCATCGCTCATGCTGCCCAGCAGTGCGCTGGTGATCCGTGCCAACACATACGCGACGGGAACACTCGCCAACACGATGATCGCTTGATGAAAGCCATTCTGGGTGGAGAAGCCATCCACCATCACCGCGCTTACGGCGAGTCGATAGATGATGAGGGCGCTCGCATCATTGAGCAGGCTTTCGCCTTCGAGAATCGTAAGCATCCTCTGCGGCAATTTAAGCTGGCGCAGGACGGCCGTTGCCGCTGCGGCATCGGGAGGTGCCACGATCGCACCCAATGCAATGGCGGCGCCCCAAGGCATCTCTGGAATCAACACTCGGGCCAGAAGGGCCACGCTTGCAGTCGTGATTCCCACCGCGATGATCACCAGGCACGTCACCGGGATCCAACTGCGCTTCAGATCGCGCAACGATGTATCGAACGCAGCATCGAGAAGCACCGGCGCCACGAACAACGCGAGCATGAGCGCTGGATCGAGGGTGAACTTCGGTGCATTCGGCAGGAGCGCCAAGGCAGTTCCGCCCAGCGCGAGCAGTGACGGATACGGAATGCCGACTCGGCGTGCAATCGAGGTCAGCCCGACCGCGCAGACGAGCAGGATCAAGAGGTATTCGAAGACTTGCATGTGGCTATTCTATGCAGGAATCCTTCTGCGGCGCTGACTTCAGCTCGTGGGTCTGCCCGCTATTCAGCAGACACATTCGCGAATGACGATCGCGACGGGTCAATACTCTCAAGAGGGTCTGGTGCGATCACACGATAGTCTCGTCACGATCATGGCCCGTCGCTGACTTCGAAGACACGTCCAGAGACTGCGAGCGAGCAATAGGTAGGATCTTCGCGCTCATCCTCGATAATCTTGTGGGGCTTTTCCTGCACGCGAGTTCACATGACCCACGATCAACTTCTACGTCATCTCAAGCGTGCACACGCCATCGCTGAATCTGCAGCCGCTTCGGGTCAGCATCCGTTCGGCGCCCTGCTCGTCGATGCGGACGATGAAAGCATCCTGCTCGAACAGGGCAACGTCGATTCCGTGAATCACGCCGAGTCGGTACTGGCTCGGGAGGCCGCACGTCGCTTCACGCCCGAAAGGCTTTGGAAGTGCACACTGGTGACTACGGTCGAGCCTTGCGCGATGTGTGCAGGCACGCAGTACTGGGCGAACATCGGTCGACTGGTGTATGGAATGAGCGAGCGGCGCCTGCTGGAACTCACGGGTAATCACGAGGAAAACCCGACGCTGGATCTGCCTTGTCGCGAAGTGTTCGCGCGTGGACAAAAATCAGTGCAGGTCGTGGGCCCGGTCGCGGAACTGGAGGATCGTATCGCTGCTGCACATCGAAGCTTCTGGCGGAAATGACAACACTTCGACTTGCTACGGGTCCAACTTGAAGCAACAGAATCAGTTCGACTGAAGTCGAACCCACAGTCGATCCCTCACGCGTTCATTGCTTCCTCGAGCGAGGCCGAAAGAATATTGAGCGCTTCATCCACGTGCAATTTGGTGATCATCAGTGGCGGCATAAAACGGATCGTGCTTTGCCCGCACGATAACAGCAGCAAGCCATTGTGAAAGGCTCGTTGAATGACGGCATCCGTCAGCTTCGCTGCAGGCACTTTGCTCGATCGGTCTTCCACCAGCTCCATGCCGAGCATCAATCCTTTGCCGCGGACGTGGCCAATACATGAGAAGCGCTTCTGAAGCTCACGCAGATGATTGATGAAATAGGTACCGATCTCCGCGGCGTTACTCATGTACTCGGCCTCGACGAGATCCAACGTCGCGAGCGCAGCCGCGCAGCACAGAGGATTTCCTCCATACGTGTTGCCGTGAGCACCGCGTTGCCACTTCTCCATGATTGTTTTCTTCGCGACGACCATCCCGATCGGCAGACCTGAGCCCAGACCTTTCGCAAGCGTCATGATGTCAGGCGCAACATTGAAGTGCTGGCTCGCGAACATGCGACCCGTGCGACCAATGCCTGATTGCACTTCATCGAATATCAGCAAAATGCCGTGTCGGTCGCAGAGCGCGCGCAGACCTTGCAGGAATCCATCGGGTGGAACGAGATAGCCGCCTTCACCCTGAATCGGTTCGACCAGAATGGCGGCAACTTCCTGTGCGGGCACATTCGAGCGAAACAGAACGTTCTCGATGTAGTTGAGAACGGCCGTGCCCTGATCATCACCCGCAAAGAGCGGCCGATACGTGTTCGGATACGGCACGTGCGACACACCCGGCATCGTTGGAAAGAAACCTTTCTGCTGGGTGTACTTGCTCGATGTGAACGCGAGTGAGCCCATGCTGCGTCCATGGAATCCACCGAGGAATCCGATGAAGCGCGGACGTCCGCTGACATATCGGGCCAGCTTGAGCGCGCCTTCCACTGCTTCGGTTCCGCTCTGACAGAAGAAGCTCATCACCGACTCGCCCATCGGATTGATTGCGTTGATGCGTTCGGCCAGCGCGGTCTGGCGCTCGTGCCAGTAGTCACTCGAAATATGCAGAAACTGATCGGCTGCATCCTTGATCGCTTGCACGACGGCGGGATGGCTGTGACCCGTCGAACACACAGCGATGCCTGCAGCAAAGTCGAGAAATCGGTTGCCGTCCACATCCCAGACTTCCACGCCTTTGCCGTGTGAGATCACGAACGGGTAATCGCGAGGATACGAAGGGGAAGTCACGTGGACATCGCGATCGAGCAGCGCTTGCGCTTTCGGACCGGGAAGCGGCGTCTTGATGTGCGTGGATTGCATGAGAGTGGCCGAATTCGTATACAGGAGACGAAGAGTAGCTGCGAAGCACCGCAAAAAGGAATGGCACTGCGCCTGCACGCTCACCTTCTTGTATCCCTCTTGCTGTTTATTCTTGCGCGAGCGTTCCTCGCATCTAAGATGGATATGGCCTCGCCTCGGGGTTTCTCGGAATGTCATCAGAATGAAAGTGATCGTGCTCGGCGCGGGTGTTATCGGCGTGACCTCGGCCTGGTATCTGGCCAAAGCCGGACACGAAGTCACTGTGATCGAGCGTCAACCCGCCGCGGCACTCGAGACAAGCTTTGCCAACGCGGGTGAGATTTCGCCGGGTTACGCCTCACCCTGGGCGGGTCCGGGAATGCCTGCGAAGGCATTGAAGTGGCTATTCACGCCCAACGCCCCTCTCGTGCTGCGACCGAGCCTCGATCCTGCGCAGTGGCAATGGATCGCGCAGATGCTGCGCAACTGCACGCACGCGCGTTACGCGATCAACAAAAGCCGCATGGTTCCGATCGCGGAATACAGTCGCGATGTCCTCAGAGCACTGCGCGCCGAAACAGGCATTCACTACGACGAGCGCTCGCAGGGAACTCTGCAACTGTTCCGTTTGCAGAAGCAGCTCGATGGCGCGGCGGAGGACGTTGCAGTACTGAAGAAGCTCGGCGTGCCTTATGAGGTGCTTGATGCGAATGGATGCGTCGCCGCTGAGCCAGGCCTGGCGGATGTGAGGTCGATCATCGTCGGTGGTTTGCGTTTACCGCAGGACGAAACCGGCGATTGCCATCTGTTCACGCAGAGGCTCGCCACAATGGCTGAGCGTCTGGGCGTGGCATTCGAGTTTGGCACGAGCATTCAAGCCATCGATATCGGGGCTGATCGCATCAAACGCATCCGAACCGACAAGGGCGAGTATCAATCAGACATGTACGTGATGGCGCTGGGTAGCTTTTCCACGCCGATGGCTCGGACGCTCGGCATTCGTCTGCCGATTTATCCGGTGAAGGGTTATTCCATCACCGTGCCGATCGCCAACGCGGCGAAAGCTCCGGTATCGACCGTGATGGATGAGAGTTACAAAGTAGCGATCACACGCTTAGGAGATCGCATTCGCGTCGGTGGAACCGCAGAGTTGTCTGGCTATAACTCGCGCCTGCATGATTCGAGGCGTGCAACGTTGGAGTTGTCGGTGCGAGGTCTGTTTCCGGCTGCGGGTGACTTCAGCAACGTGAAATTCTGGACGGGAATGCGACCGATGACACCCGATGGCACTCCGATCGTGGGCCCGAGTCGCTATCGCAATCTGATGTTCAACACTGGTCACGGTACGCTGGGCTGGACGATGGCGTGCGGATCGGGTCGTGTGATCGCCGACATGATTTCGGGACGTGTTCCCGATATCGACGTGAGTGGATTGAGCCTGACTCGCTATTCTTGAAGGAGCAACTGCCGATGAGCCTCGAAAGCAATAAACAGATCGCGCGCAGTTTCTTCGAGCGACTCCACGCGCGCGACATTCCTGGTGCGCTCAACACGTTGAGCGACGACGTGAGCTATTGGATCATCGGCCGACGCGAAGTCATTCCAAGTTCTGGCACTCACAACAAGGAGCGCATGGCCTGGATGTTCGCGCAGATGATGGAACGTCTCGACAACGGCATGGACATGACGATCAAGAACGTGATCGCCGAAGGCGATCAGGTGGCACTCGAAGTGGAATCATACGGCCCGCTGAAGAACGGTCGTGTCTACAACAATCAGTACCACATGCTGATGCGAGTTCGCGACGACAAGATCATCGAGGTAAAGGAGTACCTCGATACGCAGCACGTGTATGAGACGTGGTATGCGAGGGAAGGCGAGCGATAGGCTCTAGGCCAGAGAAGGACCTTCATTGAGGTTCTATGCCTAATGCCTAATGACTAATGCCTAATGCCTAATGCCTAGCGCCTAGTCCCTACTCTTCGCCTATCTCCAGCTCCCAGGTCTCACCCACTAGTTTCGCGCCGAAGCTTTCGTGCGGTTTCGATTCGATCAGTTTGAATCCGTGCGACACATAGATCTTGCGAGCAGCGGTCAGGATGCTTTGAGTCCAGAGTGTGACTTTGCGATAGCCGGCGGCACGCGCGAAATCCACGCATTCGCTCACCAGCCGTTGACCGACTCCCTGACCGCGTTCGCTTGCGTCCACGAGGAGCAAGCGCAATTTGGCAACCGTTCGCGAATGACGCACGAGCATTACGCAACCCACGGGCGTTCCGTTGCGTTCTGCGATCCAACATCGCTCCCCGGTGGGATCGAAGTCACGCAGGAACTTTGCGCAGATCTCCGCGACGAGCGCTTCGAATTCCGAGTTCCAGCCATACTCGCGAGCGTAGATGACACCATGCTTGTGCACGATCCAGCCGATGTCGCCCGGTCGATGTTCGCGAAGAATGAGTTCATCGGAGCGAGTGGGCGATGCACTGAGCAGTCCTTGCACGCTTCTGAGATGCGCATGGAGCGCAGCTTGTTTTTCCTTCGAGAGCGGTTGCAGCAGACCACCGATCTGTTCGCGAGAGCGACGCTCCAGCAGGTGCGCAACCTCGCGACCTTTTGATGTGAGATGCAGGAAGGCTCGACGCGCATCTTTGTCGCACTGCTCGCGCTTCAGCCAGCCGCGGCGCGAGAACTTGCCGACAATGCGACTCACATATCCGGCGTCGAGCGAGAGATCCCGCACGAGATCGGCCGCCAGCGTTTGCTCACGATGAGCCAGTTCGTAGAGAACACGTGCTTCGGTGAGGGTGCAGTTGCTATCGAGCAGTCCGTGCTTCAGCACGCCGATCTTGTGCGTGTAGAAGCGATTGAACTCGCGGACAGTGCTGATGTGATGCTCAGTGGCGTCGGCAGACATAGCGCTTACCTCCAAACCGAGTCTCTGGAAAATAGTTGACGCCGTCAAGTATCTGGGAAGGCGCCAAGCCAGACCTCCGGGCCATACATATATATGTGTCGTCATCAGTGTCATGGCGAAGCTGCACGGGCCGCCCTTCGCAGGAGCGCATCGAGGTCAGGACAGGTCAGCGGGACGAAGTAACTTGAACTGGCGCACATTCCTGACCCTGCGCTCACGCTGAAAGCGGCCGATAAAGAGCCGAATCAACCGGTTTGTCGGATCCGCGCCCGTGGCTCAGACGGATCGCCCCTACCAAGAACGTGATCCGCCTCACACCGCTGAGGGAAGTTCGTCGCAAACGCAGGAGTTCGATCAGTGAGTTTTGCCGAGACAGTTCTTCAGCCGGGCATTCGGCTCATGCAACGCATGCGGCTGCCCGCCAAGTTCGCAGTTGTGTGCGGCTGCTTGCTCGTGCCGCTCGGCATTTCGACTTACGGCTTGATGCAGTATTCCTCCGCGACGATTGCTTTTGCCGAAGCAGAACGTCTGGGTGTCGCATACACCGTACCGCTCAACCAGATGCTGCATGCTGCTTCGCTTGCACGCACCGGCCATGCGGACGCGACCAGCCTTGCACGCGGTGACGATGCGATGTCGAAGCTCGAAACGCTCGCCAAAGACTCGGAGTACGTGCTCAGCACATCACAGGAACTCAGTGCATTGAGATCGTCGTGGCAGGACTTCTCGCGATCGAAGACTGCTGCTGCGTCCTCATCGGTTTCGAACCAGTTGTTGCAGCTTTATAGCCTGGTCAGTGATCGTTCCAATCTCACGCTGGATCCGGACCTCGACTCCTATTACACGATGGTCATCAGCATGGACTCCGCTCCCAAGCTGGTTGATGTCCTCAGTGAGTGGGCTGGCCTACATGCAACAACGGATACGACTGCCGCACAGATAGCCACGCAGGTGGCGGCCACGCGTGCTGAGGGTTACTCGCAAACAATCGTGCAGGCCATCAACCGTGCGGTGGCAGCGAACCCATCGCTGGAGCGCGCACTCGATCTTTCATCCTTCAAAGACAAGTACGGCAAACTCTCGAGCGCGAACGGTCCGTCAGCAAATCAAACAGCAAGCGATATGGTGGAAGCCACCCTTGCCATAACCGCCGCGAGCTCATCTTCACTCGACAAATTGCTCGTCAAGCGTATCGACCTGTATGCAGGGAAGCGCAATACGCTGTTGCTCATCACGTTCATCGGGCTCGCTCTTTCTGCGTACGTCATCAGCAGCTTCTATATGTCCAACCTTCGTGGCTTCAGCGCATTGCTCACACGAATGCAGAAACTGGCTCGGGGCGACCTCACGCATAGTTATGAAGCGCGCGGCAAAGACGAGATCGGTGTCCTGATCAATTCATTCAACGAGAGCCGTGGGCAATTGCATGCACTGGTCTCGCGTATTCGGGAAGCCTCCACCATCATTCAAGATGCGGGCGAGCAGATCGCCACGGCGAACAGCGATCTTGCGCAACGCGAGTCCCAACTGTCAGCCACGATCAGCGAGACCAGCGAACGCGTCCAGCATATTTCCACCACCGTCGGCGAGAATCTGAACAGCGCCGTCTCGGCCAGCACACTGGCTCGAAACTCAAGAACCATCGCCGAACGCGGCGATCATGCGGTCAGCGAGATCGTACAGACCATGAAGACGATCAGTGGCTCATCACGCCGCATCGGCGACATCATCGGGGTCATCGACGAGATCGCGTTCCAGACGAATCTGCTTGCATTGAATGCGGCCGTTGAAGCGGCGCGAGCAGGCGAACAAGGTCGTGGTTTCGCCGTTGTCGCTGGTGAGGTTCGTACGCTCGCGCAGCGCTCAGCCACGGCAGCAAGTGAAATCCGAAGTCTGATCGGTACGTCGATCCAGGATGTGAGCCGCGGTGCGGGACTTGTTGAAGGTGCAGGTTCGACGATGCGCGAGCTCGTCGGCTCGGTGCAGCGCTTGTCGCAGATCATGGAAGGCGTTGCCAAGGCGAGCGAACGTCAGAACATTGAAATCGCGGAGTTGTTGCGAGCGGTCGAACGCATCGACGGCGATACACAGCAGAATGCGGCAATGGTTGAAGAAACTGCCGCATCCGCAGGCGTCCTGCGCGATCAGGTGAACTCGCTGCTCGAAGCAGTGAGCATGTTCAGCGTGGCTGAATCGAGCAGCACCATTGCGGGCGTTCGCTTATCTACCGCCGAACCACGATTCACGAGCGATAGGCTGCGTTCCGCGGCTTGATCGCCGCGTCAGGATCAATCGCCTGAAGTGCCGTCGTCGTTGAGCTTCGTTCGATCGCGAGTCGGGCCGCGCAAGCGAGACAGGTAGTCCGCAACTGCCATGCGTTCATCCTGATCGAAGCTGACCAGGAAGCGAATCAGATCCTCGTCGACATTGCGTCGATGCCACGCTGCAAAGTTCTCGACCTGCTTTACCAGATAAGAATAGTGCTGATTGCGCAGTGACGGGACAAACCCGTCGTCATCGCCTCTGCCATCTTCTTCATGGCATGACGCACACTGCTCGCCGAAGATGGCTTCGCCCAGTTCGAGATCCTTGCCGCTGCCTGTCTCCGGCGATGGCGCTGGTTCACTGCTGTTCAGATAGGACGCGAGATCTGCCCATGCCTGCGGCTCACGTAACTCTGGTTGCGTGACCACGGCGTGCATCGCGCTGCTGTCGCGTTCACGCTGCGAGAAATCGGCGAGCTGCTTGATGACATAGGCCTGGCGCTGACCTGCCAACGCTGGAATCACTTTCGCCGAGTTGCCGCTCGCATCTTCCGAATGACAAACAGCACAACTCTTCGCGAACAGCTTTTTGCCTTTGTCAGGATGTTTATCCAGATTCATCGCCGTGCGCACGAGCAGATCAACTTGCTCGGGCGACGCCAGTGCAGTCAGGTCTGGTAAGAAGGCAGTGACACAGAGGGTCAGTGTCGTTGCCACCGCGAAGCGGCGAATCATTGAGCGATGCCGAACAGCCATGTGCTCAGTCTCGCGCCTTTTGCGTGTGACCACCTAGGGGGAAATTCCGTACTGAATGCGGACTAACACGGAAGCCAAAGCGTCTTGGCGCGTGCGATCAGCTGCTGAGTTCAGCGATTGCATTCATGAGCGCCGACGTATCCACGGGTTTTCCCAGGAAGCGGCAGTGAGGGACGTCAGTCTTGATGGATCGCAACATCGAGGGCAGATCCCCGCTCAGGATAATCGCAGGCACGTCATAGCCGACCCGTTCCCGCAGGCGAAGCAACATTTCCAAGCCTGTGTTTTTCGTATCGAGGTGGTAGTCAGCAATGAGGATGTCACCTGGCCGTGTGCGCTCGAACAACGCCTCGCCCTCCGCGACCGACGCCGCACTCAGTGTTTCAAAACCCTCGAGCCTCAGAAACAATGCGGTCGCGAGACGCACTCCATCGTTGTCCTCCACCAGAAACAAACGGGGCTTCGTCGTCGCGGCGGCGGCGCGATCATCTGCAGGTGCTTCAACTGCGGGCAGGGAATCCGCGATCACGAACTGTCGAGGAATGCGGATGCGAGCCTGAGTGCCTTCACCTACTTTGGATGTGATTCTCACCGAGAACCCAAGCAGTCGCGAGACCTCCTTGACGATTGCCAGTCCCAGCCCAACGCCCATGCGCTTGGTGCCGTGCGTGTCGACCTGATAGTACTCATCGAAAATACGCTCGACTTTGTCTTCGGGAATGCCGATGCCCGTGTCTTCCACAGAGATCGTCAGTGCATCCGCATCGAGACTGGAGGCCACGGTCACCGATCCGTGGTCTGTATATTTCAGCGCATTGCCCAGCAGGTTTTGCAGCAACTGCGAGAACAGCGTGCGATCCGTGGACAGCACCAAAGCGCATGGCGCAAAACGAAGATGAACGCCGCGCGTGCGTGCAAGTGAAGAGAGCTCCGTTCGCAATTGATCGAACACTTCGTCCAGTCGCACAACACTCTTCACGGGTTCGATGGCGCCGGACTCCAATCGGCTGATGTCCAGCAGCGCGTTGAGCAAACGCGTCATGCTTTCGATCGCCTGCTCCTGCTGCTCGAGCAACTCGCGCGCTGCAGCTTCAGGCACGATCTTCAGCAAGGATGCGTTGAGCAAACGGATCGTTTGCATAGGCTGCCGCAAATCATGGCTTGCGGTGGCGAGAAAACGGCTCTTGGCACGATTGGCACGATCTGCTTCTTCACGCGCGACCATCAATTGTTCGTTGACCTGCCGCCGTTCAGTGACATCACGAATGGCCGCGGCGACGAATACCCGCTCGTTGATGCGGAAAGGCGCAAGGCGAATGCCGGCCGCAAACTCCGATCCATCGGAGCGCATCGCGAACAGATCAGCGATTCGAGCGCCCATTTCACGATTCACGGGCGCGCGCAGGTAACCCGCCGTCAGATGCCCATGCTGACCGCGCAGACGTGAGGGGATGAGAATGTCAACCGACTGGCCAAGCAGGGCATCTGGCTCGTAACCGAACAGCTCACGAACGGTCTCATTGGCAAATCTGATCAGACCGCGATCATCGACCACAATCAACGCGTCAGGAGAGAACCGCAACAGATGCTGAGTGATTTCGTTGAGATCTTGCATCATTCATTCCGAACCGCGGCGGCTGGATTTCCGAAGCGAACATCGCCGCATGACTCAATAACCGACCCGAACAGTTTCGAGGATCGGCCTGTGGACGGCAATACACCTCTGGGCGAACCTGCAATTACGGGGCGAGCACATGTTCTTGCGGGAAATCCCGGGTGACGAATCACACGCATCTTGCGGCAACCTTGCCCGAGCGAGGAAACTGGTCCGCGTTCACCATGCTGTATTGCCCCTCCCCAATGACAGAGAAAGCCCCGCAAACTGCAGCACTGCCGCTCGAGGAGAACAGTGCGCGGCTGCTCGAGCAGTTGATGCATGTGGCCCGCAGCTCTGCGCTGGAGGAGATGGCTAGCGGTATCGCACACGAACTCAACCAGCCCATTGGCGCCATCGCCACTTTCGCTCAGGCGGCGGAACGCATGCTGTCCCGCAATCCGCCGATGGTGAATGAGGCGCTCGATGTACTGCGCCACATTACGAACGAGGCCTTGGGCGCGGGACAAGGTATTCACCGGATCCGCAAGCTGTTCAACGACCGCGACGTCGCGCGCGAGGCATGTTCGATCGCGGACGTTCTCGATGAATTGTTACCCGTGATCAAACTGCTGGCCGCGCGCTCAGGTGTCGAGCTCGAAGTCGAGATTCAAAACGAACTGCCTGCCGTTTCGATCGATCGACTGCGCATTCAGCATGTGCTGTTCACGTTGCTGCAGAACGCGCTGGAAACGACGCGGCGGCACGATGCTGCTCCCTCGATCCTCATCGCCGTCACGGCCGACCGCTATGAAGTTCGCACGCGTGTCGAGGATCGTGGCGCCGGCCTTACGCCCGAGACACGCGACCAGCTTTTTCGACCGTTCTATACGACCAAACGACACGGCACCGGTCTCGGTCTTGCTTCGAGCCGGGCGATCATCGAAGCTCACCAAGGTTCCATTGGCGTACAAGATGTCGATGGCGGGGGCGCCTGCTTCTGGTTCACCCTGCCCGCGGCTGCCGGACTATCCCCGCTATGACGATCCCAGCTCCTGCCAAAGATCCGCATCGCAAGCCGGTCATCTACATCGTGGATGACGATGAAGGCATGCGTCGTGCGCTCACCGTCCTGATGACGACGGTCGGATACAACGCCGTGGCATTTGCCAGACCCGCAGAATTTCTCGCGAAGTACGATCCCGATCAGCAAGGCTGCCTGGTCCTCGACGTTCGTATGCCGGAAATGAGCGGACTGGAAGTGCAACAGCAGCTCAATCGCAAAGGCTCACTGCTTCCCGTGATCCTGGTCACCGGCCACGGCGATATCCCGATGGCGGTTCAGGCCATGAAGGATGGAGCGTTCGACTTTCTGCAGAAGCCGTTTCGCGATCAGGATCTTCTCGATCGCATCAATGCAGCACTCAAGCAGGATGCCGAGAATCGAGCGATGGTCGAGCAACATGCGGATCTCAGGCGCCGGGCCGAATCATTGACCCCTCGCGAGCGCGAGGTCATGGCACTGGTCGTCGATGGCAAAGCCAACAAGGTGGTCGCAATCGATCTGGGCTTGAGTGAACGCACGGTGGAGATCCATCGGGCCAACGTCATGGAAAAGATGGGTGCGCGATCTGTTGCTCACCTGGTGAAGATGCAGCTCAAGCTCAGCGGCGAGGCTTGAGTTCACAGCCATTCACCTGACCGCGACTGCGCGACGCAGTTCACGCTTTACTCGCAACGAACGCGAGATTCGAGCCTGGCGCGAGGCCCTACGGCTTTGTCCTAGCCCAAATCATGGAGCCCCTTATCCAGGTTCGCTGCACTGCGGACGATGAATGTATGTGGAAGGAGACCATTCATGAGTCCGTGGGTTCGAACATTCAGCGCACCTGATTCCGCCGCGCAGCTTCGCGAGCTCGCCTGAACATGGACAGCGATACACCACTGGATGTCAGCGATGAGATTCGTGAGCGCTTCGATTGGTTGACTCGTCGAGAACGCGAGGTCTTGTTATTGCTCGTGGACGGCAAGACAAACAAAGCTGCAGCGGACGCACTCAGAGTAAGCCGTCGCACGATAGAAACTCATCGTGCGAACATTCTGGAAAAACTGCGGGCCAACTCGAATGCGGAGCTCTGCAATCTCTGGACTCGCTACGCTCCAAAGTTCTCGTACTGAATCGGCAAGACTCGATCTGAGTTGCCGCTTCGATCGGCTCGAGTTTCCCGAGTGGCTGTGACCCAGTGCTGTTCCGCTTTGTGGGCACCCCTTAGCATCGACGGGTAGGACCCTATACACGCGCGAATGCGAACGGGGCACGCTGGGCACATCACGGCCCTACCACCATCATGGACGCAGACACTCTTTTTGACTCCGAGTTGATCCGTCGTTACGACGCCAGCGGTCCCCGATACACCTCGTATCCCACGGCGGCCCAGTTCCACTCTGGTTTCGATGCGCAGGCTTATCGTGCCGCCGCATTGCTCAGCAATGCAGAACAGTCACCGCTTTCGATCTACGTGCATGTCCCGTTCTGCGCGAGCCCTTGCTTCTATTGCGGCTGCAACCGCGTCATCACGCGCGATCCGCTGCACGCCGAGCGCTACCTGAACGCGCTATGCACAGAGATCGAGTTGCAGGGTCGGCTGGTTCACACCCATCGGCGAGTGGAGCAGCTGCATTTCGGCGGCGGTACGCCGACATTTCTGTCCATGCTCCAGATTGGCCGGATCATGCGGACCCTGCGGCGGGAGTTCGTCATGGCGGATGACGAAAAGCATGAATACTCGATCGAGATCGATCCCCGCACGGTTGACACTGGAACGATCGAGCGACTCCAAAAGCTTGGTTTCAATCGCATCAGCCTCGGAGTGCAGGATTTCGATCCGAATGTTCAGGCGGCAGTCAATCGCGTTCAGAGCGTTGCCCAGACTCGCGAGATTGTCGAACAGGCGCGCCGGTCGGGTATTCAGCAGATCAATTTCGATCTTATCTACGGCCTTCCACGGCAGACGACGGCGACGTTCGCTGTCACGCTAGATCAGGTGATCGCTATTCGTCCTACGCGCATCGCCGCTTACGGTTATGCGCATCTCCCACGCATATTCAAGGCTCAGCGGCAGATCGATGCACAAGAACTGCCATCGGCCGCAGAACGCCTTGCTCTGCTCGAGCTCACTGTCGAGCGTCTTTCAGCTGCGGGGTACGTCTACATCGGCATGGATCATTTCGCGTTGCCCGAGGACAGCCTGACACAGGCCCTCACTGCGGGGTCGCTGCACCGTAACTTCCAGGGCTATTCATCTCACGCCGACTGCGATCTGGTGGGCCTGGGCGTCAGCGCGATTGGCAGGATCGGCGACGCATATGCGCAGAACGCGAAAGACCTGCGCGATTACTACGCAAGCCTCGAGCATCATCAACTCGCAATTCGTAAAGGGTACAAACTCACGATCGACGATCGCATCCGCCGCGATGTCATCCAACAGCTCATGTGCGCAGGTCATGTCGATTTTCAACAAATTGAATCAGATCATTGCATCGAATTCACGAGCTACTTCGCTCGCGAGCTGTCGACGCTCGACGCAATGCGAGAGGACGGGCTGATTGCGAGCACTGCGTCGGACCTGCGCGTCACTCCTCGCGGTCGCTTCCTGGTGCGCAACATCGCGATGGTGTTCGATGCTCATCTGCAGATGCAGCAAGCATCGGGATTCTCAAAGGTCATCTGAGTCGGCATCGCACTGCGGACTGTCACATGCCGACGAACAAACGACGAGACAGCGGAGGCTCGCACGGCACCTCGCCTCGAGAAATGAGGCCGCCGTCGGAGAAAGATTCGCTTGGTTTGCCCAGCGCACTGCCGAACCATCGGGCGGGAATGGCCGATGACGGCGATGCGCTTCACTTCTGCAGCACGTGCGCATTCTCCGCCGTCTGCATCGGCAACGGCTATGACAAGGATCATCTGCGCGAGCTGCACGTGCTCGTGGAACACGTCGGGCCTTTCGACGAAGGCGAACATCTGTTTCGAGAAGGGCAGGAATTCAACGCGATTGCCGCCGTGCGCAGTGGATCTGTAAAAACGTATGTCACCGATGAGCTCGGCCGCGAGCAGGTCCTTGGCTTCTTTCTCCCAGGCGATGTCATCGGGCTGAACGCCATCTCTGAATCCCGCTATCCCTGCAATGCAATCGCATTGGATCGCGTTCTGCTCTGCCGCTTTTCCTTTCCAAACATCGCTGCGCTGGCAACACGTATGCCCGGCTTGCAGCAGCACCTGTTCCGTCTGTTGAGCCAGGACATCGGCAGAGCCGCCTTGCTGGCGGGCAATTTCACTGCGGATGAGCGCATGGCCGCTTTCCTCGTGCAGCTTTCGCGACGCTTCGCCTCGCGTGGATTTCAGGATGATTCTTTTCGCGTGGCGATGACTCGGACCGACATCGCCAACTATCTGCGGCTCGCACCTGAAACAGTAAGCCGTGTACTGCGCCGCTTTCAGGACCAGGATTGGATTCGAGTGGAGCGTCGCGAGATCCGATTGCTCGCCCGCGAGTCGCTGGAAGCTGTGGCGAGGTCTGCCTTGCGCGCCTGACAGCACGGACGTCTGCGACCCAGCACCAAAGCTTGCGTCACTTCAGAACGGAAGGCGCCTTCACGTGACCTGCACGTCAGACGCAAGTTCGCTGCTGCCCTTACACCCCCCTTCTACGCGGATGTCCTTAGCTCGAGCGAGCGGCGCACTTGATCTGGATCAAGGTGCGCATTGGCTGATCCCGAGAACATTCGCGTGGACGTATCAGGAGTAAAAAATCATGTCTGCGAACAGACGATTGTGGATTGGGCTCGCCGCCTTGTTGGCGGTGTCATTCGGCGTACTGCTATGGGTGGGGAGCGAGATTCATCGCGTCATGCCGCCCATTCCAGCGAAAGTGATCGCCGCCAACGGCTCGGTGCTGTTTACGCGCGCCGACATCGATAAAGGCCGGCAGGTCTGGCAATCGATCGGCGGTCAACAGTTAGGCTCGATCTGGGGACATGGCAGCTATGTGGCGCCGGACTGGAGCGCCGATTGGCTGCATCGCGAGGCTGTGGCATGGCTCGACATCGAAGCTCAACGCGAAGCTTCGCATCGTTACGCCGAGCTCGACGCCGCCTCGCAAGCCGCATTCGCGGCCCGTCTGAAGCCTCGCATTCGCACGAATACCTACGATACCGCAACCGGAGTCGTGACCGTTTCCGCCGATCGTGCCGCAGCCATTCGCCAGGTCGCGCAGCACTACACGGCGCTGTTCGGCAACGACCCTGCGATGCTCGATTTGCGCAAAGCTTATGCGATGAAGAACGGCACGGTGGTCGATGCCGACAATCGCGAAGCACTCACTGCGTTCATCTGGTGGTCTGCCTGGTCGGCTGTCACGCAGCGGCCAGGCAAAGCGATCTCGTACACGAACAACTGGCCGCACGATTCCCTCGTCGGCAACGAGCCGCCGAGCCATTTGCTGATGTGGACGGTGTTCAGCGTGCTGTTTCTGATCGCTGGCATCGCTCTGCTCGGTTGGCATCACGCGCGTCAGCATGAAAGTGAACCCGCCACGTTGCCAGCAAGCGATCCGCTGGCGCTGGTGAGAGTCACGCCTTCGATGCGTGCAACCGGCAAGTACTTCTGGCTCGTGATCGCCTTGTTCCTGACACAGATTCTGCTGGGAGCGATCACAGCGCACTATCAGGTCGAGGGTCAGGAAGCGTACGGCTTCGCACTTGCCAACTACATTCCGTATTCACTGAGCCGCACCTGGCACACACAACTTGCAGTGCTCTGGATTGCGACCGCCTGGCTGGGCATGGGCTTGTATATCGCACCCGCGATTTCAGGCCATGAGCCCAAGTATCAGCGCTTCGGAGTGAACTTCCTGTTCACGTGTCTGATCATCATTGTCGTCGGCGCCTTCACTGGGCAGTGGCTGGCAGTGATGCAGAAGCTGGGACTCGCACGAAATTTCTGGTTCGGCCATCAGGGCTGGGAATACGTCGACATCGGCCGCTTCTGGCAGATCTTCCTGTTCATCGGACTGGGTGTATGGCTGACGCTCGTCGGTCGCGCACTGCTGCCGGCGAT
Organism: Povalibacter sp.; assembly: GCA_045810085.1. GTDB lineage: Bacteria > Pseudomonadota > Gammaproteobacteria > Steroidobacterales > Steroidobacteraceae > Steroidobacter. The sequence continues at coordinate 24,745 of JBJMWN010000198.1, forward strand.
CCGCAAAGGCGGCGAGTCGAAGTCCATCATCACTTTGCTGTTCCTCTCAACCATCTGCATCGGTTTGTTCTACGGCGCAGGTCTGATGTGGGGCGAACACACGCACATCTCGATGGTCGAGTACTGGCGCTGGTGGGTGGTGCATCTGTGGGTCGAAGGATTCTTCGAAGTGTTCGCCACGGCAGTGATTGCCTTCCTGTTCACGCGACTCGGTCTGTTGCGCGCAGCGACGGCCACCACCGCGGTGCTGTTCGCGACGATCATCTTTCTCTCAGGTGGCGTGCTCGGAACGCTGCATCACCTGTATTTCACCGGGACGCCGACCGCTGTGATCGCACTGGGTGCCAGCTTCTCCGCGCTCGAAGTGGTTCCACTCGCGTTCGTGGGCTTCGAGGCTTACCAGACGTACAAGCTCGGTAAAGCCACACCGTGGATGCAGCGCTATCGCTGGCCGATCACGTTCTTCACGGCAGTCGCATTCTGGAACGTTGTCGGTGCGGGACTGTTCGGCTTTCTCATCAATCCTCCGCTGCCGCTGTACTACATGCAGGGTCTCAATCTGACTCCGCTCCATGGGCACACAGCGCTCTTCGGCGTGTATGGATTCCTGGGCATCGGACTGATGCTGTTCTGCCTGCGCGGTCTCAAACCCAACGTGGTGTGGAATGAGAAGCTGCTCAAGACCTGCTTCTGGGCGTGCAACATCGGGCTCGCATGCATGGCGCTGTTCACACTGTTGCCCATCGGCATCATTCAGCTCAGCGCGGCACTCGAGCATGGCTACTGGTACGCGCGTTCTGCTGAACTCATGCAACGCCCGATCATTCAGCTGCTCGTGTGGATGCGAGTGCCTGGCGACACCCTCTTCAGTGTCGGTGCACTCGCGCTTGCCTGGTTCGTACTCCGGCTGTGGATTGCACCACGCAAAGCGGAGGTGTTGCCGGAATCGGTTCAGACGGTGGAGCGCTGAGCAATGTCCTCGACATCAGCAATGACACTGCCGCCAGGTGCATTACGCATCCTGGCGGCAGCACCGCACCGGCCGCTCTTTTTCATCGGCGCTGCGAATGTGCTCGCTGCAATGCTCTGGTGGGCGATGTGGCTGGCGGATGCCCGATGGCATTGGTCGGCGGTGTCACAATCCGTCGTCCCTGGAGGTTGGTTGCACGCATTTCTGATGCTGTATCAAGTGCTGCCGTCCTTCATCTTCGGGTTCTTGTTGACGGTATTTCCTCGCTGGATGCGACAGGCACCGCTCACTGCCCGTCACTACGTGCCAGTCGCAGGCAGCATGCTTGCAGGCCAGGTACTCACGCTGCTCGGGACCTTTGGCGGGATGCAGTGGTTGAGAGCAGGCGCACTGCTGACATTCGTCGGCTGGTTCGTGGGAACGGCCACGCTGTTGCGATCGGTGTATCGCGACGCCGCCCGCGAATGGCACGCGGTCAGTTGCACG
>JBJMWN010000199.1:0-3555 GCA_045810085.1 Povalibacter sp.
GGGCGATGACCTGCCGTTCACTCCGGAACTCAGCCTGGGTCTGAATGGTGACTACGAATGGTCGATCGGGGCGACATCGACGGCGTATGTCGGTGCCTCGCTGCGATATCTTTCGGATCAGACCGGCACATACGATCTCGAATTTCGCACTGTCAACGGCCGGCAGCGCGAGATCCCGTCATACGAGGTGGTCGACCTGCAGGCAGGCATTGATTTCGGTCGCTACTCGCTCGAGCTGTACGCCAAGAATCTCACCGACAGCGATGGGAAAACCTCAATCGGCGCGCTCGGGACGGTGCCGAACGGTGCTATCGGGACCGGCGTTATTCGACCACGCACCTTCGGATTGACGTTCGGCATGGACTTCTAAATGACGCTCGCCGCGCCAGCGGTTGCGGTGCCGCTCATGAATCTACCGCAACCGTATCTGCTCTTCCTGGGCGACGTCATCGAACCCAGATATGCAAAGACCGCTTTTGGGTTGCGCGATTGGGCGCGTGATCGATGCATTGGCGAGTTGTCGTGCGCGCCGAACGCGGTCAGCGTTGGTCTGCCGCAGCTCTCGCCCATGCAGGCGAAAGCATGCGGCGCACGCTCGATGATCATTGGCGTCGCGAATGTGGGCGGTCGCATCGCGGACAGCTGGATGCCTTCATTGCTGAGCGCGCTCGAGGCCGGGCTCGACATCATCAGCGGCATGCACACGCGACTCATCGAGACACCGGCACTCAAAGCCGCGGCGGAGCGTCACCATCGTCGTTTGATCGACATTCGCACGCCGCCACCGAATATCCCGGTCGCGAGCGGTCGCAAGCGGATGGGTAAACGGTTGCTTGCCGTAGGCACTGACTGCGCTCTCGGCAAGAAATACACAGCCTTGTCCATCGCGCGCGCTTTCGAACAACGCGGGATGGACGTGACGTTTCGCGCGACAGGCCAGACCGGCATCATGATTGCGGGCAGTGGCATGCCGATGGACGCAGTGATCGCAGACTTCGAAGCAGGCGCTGCCGAGATGCTGTCGCCCGATGCCGAGCCAGATCATTGGGATGTGATCGAAGGGCAGGGGTCTCTCTTTCACCCGGCATACGCAGGTGTTTCGCTCGGGCTGCTGCATGGCAGTCAACCGGATGTGATCGTGGTGTGTCACGAGCCCGGCCGCACGCACATTCTCGGACACGCGCAATTCGAACTGCCGAGTATCGAGGAAACGATCGAGATGAATCTGCAGCTCGGCCGACGCACCAACAGCAACATTCGCTGCGGTGGTGTGAGTCTCAACACCTCGAGCCTGATGGAGGCCGAAGCTCGGCAACTCCTCACTGCCGAGAGTCATCGACTCGGATTGCCAGTGGCTGACCCAATGCGCGGCGGCCTTGAGTTCGAGCGCTTGATCGATCACTGCTTGCGAGCATGAGTGGCTTAGTCTTTTGTGGGTTGGGCTTCAGCCGAACATTGCTTCGTTCGACTGAAGTCGAACCCACAGCGGATCTGCTGGCAGATGGCGTGGATCTTGGTGGCCAGCATCCTTGTGGCCAGGATCTTTGTGGCTTGATCCTCTGTGGGTTGGGCTTTAGCCCAACATTGGTTCGTTCGACTGAAGTCGAACCCACAGTCGACGTAACAGCACATGGCATGGACCTTTGTGATTTGCCTCTTTGTGGCTTGGTCCTTTGTGGGTTGGGCTTTAGCCCAACGTTATTTCATTCGACGCAAGTCGAACCCACAGCGAAGCGACATGCCATGGGTGGGTCCAGCTTCAGGCAGACATTCCAGTCCTCTTCGATGCTCCGCTCACATCTGTCCCGTGGGTTCGGCGTTCGTCGGCCGGCTGCGAAACGTCCGATGCGCGTCGCGCTCACGGGGCAACCTCGGACCTGCCATTCATATATATGAGCTCGTCCTGGTTCCAGCGCTATCTGCTTCCCGGCTTTGCATTCAAAGCGGTGGTGATTGGCGGTGGGTATGCGACTGGCCGTGAGCTCGTCGAATTTTTCCTGCCGAGCGGCCCCCGCGGTGGTGTTTGGGCGATCGCACTTGGAGCGACCCTCTGGAGTCTCGTCTGCATCGCGACATTTCTTCTCGCTCGCATCACGCACAGCTACGACTATCGAACCTTCTTTCAGCATGTTCTCGGTCGTGCGTGGTTTGTTTTCGAGATCGCGTATTCCTTCTTCATTGTGCTGATCCTCGCAGTCTTTGGTGCGGCCGCGGGTGCGATCGGACATGCAATGTTCGAATGGCCAGTGATCGTGGGCACGCTTTGCCTTCTGCTCGCGATCGCATTCGTTGTCGCCTACGGCAACACTTCAGTCGAGCAGCTCTTCAAGTGGGTATCGATCTTCCTCTATGGCGTTTACGCGCTATTCATTGTTCTGACCCTTTCCAATTTCGGCGGGAAGATCCTGAGTGCCTTCTCACTCGACGTGCCCACGAAGGGTTGGGTGGCTGCGGGCATCACTTACGCGAGCTACAACATCGTGGGTGCTGTCGTAATCCTGCCAGTGCTGCGACATCTCACTTCAAATCGAGATGCGGTGATTGCGGGAGCACTTGCAGGTCCGCTCGCCATGATTCCCGCATTGCTCTTCTTTATCAGCATGGTGGCGTTCTATCCGCAGATTGCCGCTGAGGCGCTCCCTTCAGACTTCATTCTGCAGCGGCTCAATCTGCCGATCTTCCATGTCGTATTTCAGCTGATGATCTTCGCTGCGCTGCTGGAGAGCGGTGTTGGATCCGTACACGCAGTGAACGAACGAATCTCCCATGTATGGAAGACGCGATATGGGCATGAGTTGTCCGTGCAGCAACGACTCGGGAGCGCAGCGATTTTGTTGATCATCGCAATGGTGCTTGCAGATCGCTTCGGACTCGTGACCTTGATCGCGCGCGGTTATCGAGCGCTCGCCTACGTGATTGTTGCGGTGTATGTGCTGCCACTTCTCACTTTCGGTGCGTGGCGTCTCTGGCGCGGCAGGGAGGTACTGGTTCCCACATGAGCGCTGTGACGAACGACAGTCATGCAGGTCCAGCAGCATCCGACTGGTTCGGTCACCCGCGCGGACTCACGGTTCTTTTTCTCACGGAGATGTGGGAAAAATTTTCGTACTTCGGTATGCGTGCCTTGCTCGTCTACTACATGACCAAGGCGCTGCTGATCCCGCAGGCGCAAGCATCCTGGATCTACGGCACGTACACGGCCTTCACCTATTTCACACCGATCATCGGTGGATTGATCGCCGATCGACTGCTGGGTCGACGCAAGGCTGTGATCATCGGCGGCGCGATAATGGCGCTCGGCCATTTCATGATGGCTTTCGAAACGCTCTTCTATCCCGCGCTCGCGTTGATCGGAATCGGTAACGGATTGTTTCTGCCCAGTCTGCCCAGTCAGGTCCAGACGCTTTATGCACCGAACGATCCGCGCGCTGCATCGGCTTACAGCGTGTATTACGTAGGGATCAATCTAGGCGGCGTACTCGCACCCTTGATCTGTGGAACGCTAGGTGAGCTGTTGGGTTGGCACTGGGGATTCGGTGCCGCCGGCGTCGGCAT
>JBJMWN010000200.1:0-16463 GCA_045810085.1 Povalibacter sp.
CGCTGGCCATCCGTTTTGATTTCCTCGCGCGTGCAGGTGCGAAAGAAGGCATCGATGGCACTTTCCCATTCCGTCCGAACCTGCGGGTCCAGGGTCGATCGATTGTAGGTTGTCCAGTTCGTATCGCGGAGTGGATTCGCCACGCCTTTCTCATCCATCCAATCGCTCAACGCACGATTGGCAGGTGCGCCGAAGCGACCCGTCATGAGCGTGTGAAAGCAATATCCATCTTTCAGCGGCCAGATACAGCGTACCGTCGCGCGTCCGTAGTTGAGCGAACCGCCGACGCGGTGCAGCTTCCGCCGATCGAAGTGCCAGGCGAGCGCGCCGTTCACATTGCGTGAGAACGCGACTTCCTGTGTAGAGACATCGATGTGTTGCCCGCGGCCGCTGCTGACTCGTTCGAGAAGCGCTGCCATCGCACCGCTTGCAGCGACCATCTCTGCGTGAAAGCCGCAGGCAGCAAGCGCTTCTTTGACAGGCGGACGATCTGGATCCCCTGTGAGTCGCAGTGTGCCTCCCAGTGCCGAGGCAACGAGTTCCGATCCCTGCCAGCGCGAACGCGGGCCACCACTGCCGAATGCGGTCACAGACACGTGGATCAAACGCGGATTGATGCTCTCGATGCACGCACGCGTGAAGCCGGCATCCGCAAGTCGTTCCAAACCCCAGGTCTCGATCAGAAGGTCGGCCGATACAAGGTGCTCTTTCAATGATTCGGCACTGACAACTTGCAAGTTGGCCCCGAGCGATTCGACAAAACGCGCTAGGGCGCTCTTGCTCGCCTCGGCGAGCGCGATCACCTTGATGTGTTCGAGTGGTTTCATGGTTGCGTTCTCAGCGTGCTCGCGAATTTCGCCACCGCATCGAGCGTCTCGTCCGGCACGTTCCATTTCTGCATCGTCAATGGCAGCACCGAGATTCCGTGCTCACGCAAAGCACGTTCGACGCGTGGATAGACCCAGGCAAGTCCGGTGTCTTCTGCGACGACCCAGAGAATTACGCCTTTCACTTGAAGCCCGAGCGCTCGTGCGCAGAATGCCTGCGGTGACTGCAACATCTCGCGCCACGGATGGGCGCGGCAACGGCGGGCGATTTGTTCGAACACATCACCTTCTCGCGCCGTGTCAGCGAATCGATACGGTGTCGCTGCGTTGAGCGTAGCGACGATGTTGGCACCGGCACGCTCGGCGCTCTCATGCAGTCGCTCATCTGCTGGCGTACTGCCGATCAGCAGGAGTGGCGTCGCATCGGAGCGAGCTGGCGTTGGGTCTTGTGCGCTTCGCAGCGTTTCATCGAAATCGGACGACCAGTCGCGACCCGCGGCACGCAACGTCCGCTGCGTAAAGCTGCCACGCGCAGCAGGCTTTGCCATCGTCGCGCCGACGATTTCAAGCAGCAGGTCGTTGCGTTCGCGTACACGTTCGACGCCGTGCACGAGTGCACCGTCGGATACGCCGAGGTCGCGTGCGAGTTGTCGTGTCGAGGCGATGGTGTGAGCGAGGCTGCTCTCGCGAGTGATCGCCGCGATGTCGTACATCAACGGTCGTGGGCCGGCGCACAGGCCGCGACGCTGCAGCTCGCACAAGTAGTAATAGAGCCGCTGCGCACTGTCATCACTGCGCGAGAAGACGACGGCTTCGAGATGATCAAGCTCACCGTCAAACCATTGCTCGGCAATCGAGCGGCTTGCAGAGGTGAACGTTGCCTCGAGATATCGATCCGCATGCGGGGTCACTTGATCAGCACGCCCGTGAACGCCAAGTGGAGTCGCGCCTGCTGCGAGGATGAGCTCAACCGGAATGTCGCATCCTACGTAGCCGATGGTGCGGCCGGAATGTGATGTCATGTTCATTGACCGAGCCACTGCGGCAGTGCCAGCGCGAGCGCAGGGATTGCGATAAGCAACGACAGATGCACGAAGTCCGCCGCGAGAAACGGAACGACACCTTTGAAAATCCGCGACAGTGGCGTGTCTTTCGAGATTCCCTGGATTACATACAGGTTGATGCCGATCGGTGGATGGACGAAGCCGATCTCCATGGTGCGAACGAGATAGATGCCGAACCAGATCGGCGAAAGACCGAGATGAACGATGATCGGCAGCAGAATCGGCGTCGTCAGCAGCATGAGCGCGAGGCCATCCAGCACCGATCCCAGCAATAGCAGCAGCAAGGTCATCACACCGATCGCAAACAGTTGCCCGCCGGGAAGGCCCGACATCAGTGACTCGACCTGCGTAGCCAGACCCGTCACGCTCATGTACACCGAGAAAATCAGTGCGCCGATGATGACGACGTAGATCATGCCGGTGGTACGCAGCGTTTGAGCAAGCGCTTCGAGAAGAGTCTTGCGATTGAGAGCTCGACGCCATGCGCACAGAGCGAGTGACCCTACCGCGCCTACCGAGGCGGCTTCGGTGGGTGTGAACCAGCCGAAAGCGATACCAGCGAGCACTGCAACGACCAATGCAGCGAGATCCGCCATTCGCAGTAATGCTGCGCGACGCTCGGACCAGGGCGCACGTTCAGCAGCAGGCGCAATCGACGGTCGCCATCGGCAGAGCAGCACGATCGTGATCATGTAGAACAGCGCCTGCGTGATCGCGGGAATGATCGCTGCGGTGAACAGCTTGCCGATCGATTGCTCGGCGAGGATCCCGAAGACGATGAGTGCGCCAGAAGGCGGAATGATGGAGCCGAGGGTGCCTCCAGCCGCAATCGATCCTGTGGCGAGCGCATCTGAGTAGCCTCGCTTGCGCATCTCCGGCAGACCGATGAGTCCGATTGTTGCTGCGGTTGCAAGGCTCGATCCGCTCACTGCGCCGAAGCCTGCGCAGCCGGCGATCGATGCGAGTGCGAGCCCGCCGCGGCGATGACCAAACATTTTGGCTGCGGCATCGAAGAAGTCGCGGCTCGCGCCCGCTGCGAAGCACAGATGTGCCATGAGCAGGAAGAGCGGCAGCACACCCAGCTCGTACCGCGACACCGTTTCGAAGAGCACGACGCCTGACTTGATGATTCCCGGTTCCGGTCCGACCAGAACCATCAAGCCGACCATACCGACGAGTCCCATCGACACGCCGATGGGAACACCGAGTGTCAGCAGGATGAGCAGCGCGACGACGCCCAGTGTGCCGCTCATTACCGATCGCCTCGCGACTTGAACAGTTCGCGCAGGAAGAGAACAGCAATAGCCGTGACCGCCGCGAACGAAATCACGCGCAAGGGACGAAACGGAATGTGCAGCAATTCACTTTGTTCGTATTCATTCCACGCATCTACGGTTAGCCAAAGCGAGCCTGCGGCGAGCCCTGCAAAGAACAGCACGGAGAGCAGCGCCGAAATTCGTTGCAGCACGCCGCGGGCTTTTGGACCGATGCGATCGGTCAGCAGCGTCACGCTTGCATGCGTGCGAGTAATGGTCGTTGAGACCATCGCCGAACTTGCGGCGAGCAGGATTGCGGTCTGGATGATCTCGATCGCGCCGAAGAATGGGATGCCTGCATGACGACCGAGCACCGCCAATGCCTCGACCCCCATGGCGAGCAGTAAGCCGATTGCGCCCACGTAGAACAGAGGCCCGCGTGGAGCAACCGCGGGTTGCTCGTCGCGCTTCACGTCAGCCACGCATCTGCTCCTTCCGCTTGAAGCTTCACTGGCGGCAATCCGGCTTCGACAGTGATCTGCTCTACGTAGCGGCACACACGCTCGAATGCTTCATCGCGCGCGATGATCGGAAGGCCGGGCGGTTTGATATCCACGGGTCGCAATCCGACCCGGAAGTTGCCTTGATCATCAATGCACACGCGACCTAGAAATGCATTCACAGCCTCGGGATGAAACGGCGCGAGACTGTAGGCGGGATCGGGATCGAATCCGAACAGCTCTCGTCGTCGTCGTGCCCACGCAGCGCGCGCTGGGTGCGATTGATCAGGACTGAGCGCGCGAGTGACCACGCAGCCGTTACCGAGTCCGTGAAAGATCGGCTTGCCCCGATACATCTCGATGCCGCGGACTATGTGTGCATGGTGACCGAGCACGATGTCCGCGCCAGCATCGATCGCTGCCTGTGCGACAGGCCGTTCGTATGGAGCGAGCCGAGCACGGGTATGAACGACGCCCTTGTGCAGGGCCACGATCACGAGATCCGCACGCATCCGCGCCTGCTCGATATCAAAAGCCATATCCTGGAGCGAAGTGGGTTCAGGTCGGGCCAGTGGAGTGGCAGGGGCAATGGGCCCGCCGTTGGCCGGCCACACATATATATAGGAGCAGCCAGCTCGATCTACTGCGGCCCAGGAGGCTTCGGGGCCAACACAGTTGTAACTGAGCAGTGCGACGGTGCGGGCGCCAACACGCAGGTACGCAGGCTGACGCGCTTGCGGCAGATTCAGACCCGCGCCGGTGTGAGCGATATGCACGGAGTCGAGCGTTCGCAGCGTATCGGCGATGCCGATCGCGCCACGATCGGCAATGTGGTTGCCCGCAAGCGAGACCGCATCGAACCCGGCGTGCGCCAATGCAGCGAGATGCTCTGGCGGAGCAGCGGGCGCAGGGACGTCGCCTTCGAGTTCCTCAACTGAAGTGGTGTGCGGAACTTCCAGATGCCCGATCGCAAGATCGGCTTCGTGCAATGACGGCGCGATGCCCGAAAGCCAGTGATCGGGGTTCGGTTCATCAAGAATCAGGTCGCCGGCGAACGTCAGTTGCATGATCGATTGCGAATTCGAGTTTCAACGTTTGCGAGCGGCGCACCGTCAGTGCTGCGCATGGGACTGCCATGCCGTCATTGCGACGCCTTCGCTCCCATGTGCAGTCTGCGCGAGTTCCAGATCCGTCACCACCGGCAGCGACAGTGTCGAGTCGTACTTGCCGCCGCTGAAGATCGAAATTGTCGGCGGAGGATCGAACTGCACATTCCGCGATCGTTGGCGCGGATCGGCGCCCGCAATCGTGAGTTGCAAACGATGCCCGCTTTTCACGATCGTGGATGTGGGCAGCAGATCAATGCGTAGATGCGTGCGGTCGCCCGGGGTCAGAGGTTTCACGTCTTCGCGATTGCCGCGGTGATACGGCAATCCCATGAAGTTTCGGAAGGGCGGTGCTTGTTCGGAGCGGAACGAGGCCCGAAGGCGCCCGTGGCTCACGATGGCGATCTCGCCTGAGGGCGCGACATCTTCCAAATAGACAAACAGATCCGCATCCGGCTGTGTCGACGAGATCCACAGATCGGCCAGCGGATGGCCGGCGATATGCGTGTCCTTCGACAAAGGCGCTGTTGTGAAACTTGTTCCAGCATTCTGGACGACGCATGGCCACATCATGAAACCTGCATTCACTGCGTCCTTGCACTTCGGTTGGTAGTTCACCTGAAAATGGCTTTCGCTTTCTTGTGAAGCTGCATGGAGCGTCAGCTGTGCGCTTGAAGTGCTGCTCAGATGCAGAGAACGCGCACGCGCTTCAGGCAGCGGCCATTGTTTCGCAGAGCTCCACTCATGACCTGCCGTCGCATTCACCGTTCGATAGTAGATCGGCGGTTCACGATCCCAGCCATTGTCGATGTTCTTCAAATAGCGATCGAAGAAGCGCAACAACTCCGTCGGCATCGGGAAGTCTCCGACCTGGCAATGCTGCCAGGTGCCCATCCACAGCTTGCGCGGATTGTTCAAGTTGTTGAAGGCGAGTACAGCCTCGAAGCTGCCTTCATCGAGCCAGTTGCCCCAGATGAATATCGCGACGTTTGATTTCTCGATCTGCTCGGCATAGGTGGCGACGCTTGCCTCGCGCCAGAACGGCACACCTAACATGGGCGAAACGTCATCACGATAAGGCATGCCGCGCCAGAGCTCCGCCATCGCTGTTCCTGCTGCATGACTCGCGATGGCCTGCGCAGCGAGTTTGCCGTCGCGATCCTCATCGACCGGAAGCACGCCTTGGCCGAAATCCTGGCCAGGATCTTCGGGGCGCGTATTGAATTGCGCCGTGATTCCGCCGCGGCTCACGAAGCCGAACTTGTCGAAATCCGTACACCCCGGCGCGATTGCGCGCAGGTGAGGCGCGAGCGTGGTCGCGCTATGCCATGTCGAGCCGCCCAGATACGAGCAGCCGGCGACGCCGATCGCGCCGTTGCTGAAGGGCTGCTTTGCAAACCACTCCGTCATGTCGTATGCGTCGTTCGCTTCGGTGCGATCCTGAAAGCCTCGTCGCGCACCGAACGATGCGCCACGACCGCGTGTATCGACTGCGGCCACGACATAGCCGTGCTTGACCAGCTCGCCGAGTTGATTGCCTTCGACAGCATTCACTTCTTTGCCTGAGGCATCGCGGTACGCACGCCTGTACGGGGTGTGCACCCAGACGACCGGAAAACGTTCGTCCACCGCGCGGCCTGCAATTGCAGGACGGTAGATGTCGACGGCGAGACGAGTTCCGTCTCGCACGGCAACGTACTGCGATGTCTTGAACGACTCGGAGAAGCGAGCCTGCGAATAGCCGCTGTACACGCCGGGGCGTGATTCTTTCAGCGGCTCCGCACAGAACGAAACTCCCGATGCGAAGCACCAGAGCCCCAGCGTGAGGCTCACGCGCCATCGTCGTTTCATCCGTTCTCTCTCCTACCAGCGCTTGGTCACGGACAGCGAAATGAATCTGCCGAGCGGGGAGACGACCTGGTTATCCCAGGAAACCACACCGTTCAGCACAACAGGTGGATCTTCGTCCGTGATGTCCTGACCACTCAACGCAACGCTGAATCCATCCCACACGCTCGGTCCGTCGCCAAAGTTGTAGATCAATGCGAGATCGATCGTGTGATAGCTGTCCACCTGAACGTTCGGCGTGATCGCCGTATTCCGATAATCATCGGTGTAGTTGTAGTACAGATTTGCGGAGAGACCGCCGAGGCGCCAATTGAGCGCGGCCCGAGCACGCAGATCCACCGGATTGCTGAACGTATCGAGAACGTCGATGAACGGCAGACTCGGTGCGGTCGATCGGGAAATCTCGAGGATCTTCGCGACATCCAGGCCGGCTCGCCATTGGCCGAATGAAGTGTCCAGCGTATAAGCCAGATTCACATCCAGGCCGGTCTGTTCAAGGCTTCCCAGATTCGCGCGACGACCGTCGACGATGGCGTTGATATTCGCGACTGGCTCGACTGGGCTTTGCAGATCGGGATTCGCAAAGAATTCGGCGACCATGGCATTGAACGCAGCCGTTCCCGCTGCATCGCTGGCGGGTGGTCGGCGAACGATGAAGGGCGAGTACACGGTTGGCTGCGTGAGCGCCGTGTTCGGCACGACATCGATGCGATCGGTGTAGTCGATGTCGTAGTAGGTGAGTGAGGTCGTGAACCCCGAAAGCACACCTTGCGGCTGCCAGTCGAGACCCGCAGACCACGTGGTTGCTTCTTCTGGTTGCAGCGTTGAACGCCCACCGTTGTGGAAAATGCCGCGCGTGGAACCGCTGGTGGCCGCCGGATCAGTGAGATTCTGAATGAAGATGTTGTGGATCTGTTCGCTGCTGTCCACGAGTGAAGGCGCACGGAATGAAGTTCCGTACGTGCCGCGCAGCGTCAGCGATTCAATCGGTTGCCAGGTAAGGCCGACTTTCGGATTCGTTGTTTCGCCGAAGTCAGAGTAATCCTCGTAGCGTCCGGCGAGCGAAAGCGTGAGCGCATGCACGGCAGGCACCGACTGCGCGCTGCCAATGATCGGCACATACAACTCTGCAAACACCGCGAGGTTATCGCGATCATTGCGGACGTCCTTGACGGTCGCTGCGCCACTCGCGAGAACATTGGTGGCCGTGAGAACCTGATGGAACTCGTTCTCGTGGTGCTCAACGCCAACGGCAAGTCTCACATCGCCAGCGGGCAGATCGAACAGCGGGCCATCGGCCTTCAATGAGTAGTCTCGTGTTTCGCTGGTGGCATCCGTGTCGCGATTCGCAATGATCAGATCGACCAATGCGGCATTGTTGGTGACATTGAAGGAGCCATCGCCAAACGGATTGAACGCTGTCGCGGGATTGCTGCTCGCAAGGGCCGCGGTGAGTGCCGCACCGTTCGTGATTGCGCCACGGCGTTGAAAGCCGTGATTGCGGCTGAAATTCGCATAGCCTTCGGCGCGCCAGTCCGCACCGAGATCGACGCCTGCGCCGATAGCGTTCTGATAAGCCTTTTCAGTGCCTGTGAGCTTTGCGTCCGCATCTTCGTTTACGAAGCGATATTCGACATTGACGAATGCAGGTGCGCCGAGCGCGGCAGGTGCGACAAACCAAGGGTTGGTGTTGGGCACACGCAGCTGACCTGATGCAGGCGCGACGTTCTCTTCGAAATCACGATCGGAGAACCAGCCCTGATACCAGGCGTCCCAGCGACCGAACTGCTGTCGCGCATCGAGGAAAAACGTATTGCGTTCCTGCTGTGGCAACAGATCCGCCGCGGCCGTGTCATCAAAGCGATTCGGTGTCCCAGCAGCGAGCTGGCCAGGAGTCAGTCCCACACCGTTGCTCGCGGGAAGGGGATAACGGGTGGTTCCGGAGACGATGTTTCCCGGCGAAGCAAGGCTTGAACGTGCATCGGAGCCGCCGCGCGCGCGTCGATCGGCGCTCGCGAAATCACGCTCGGCGCCTTCAAGGCGATCGCGCTCGTAATGCTCGAAAGCACCGAAGACGCTGCCGCCATCCCATGTCATACCGAAGTTCTGGCTTGCGACGATCTGATCGGTACCGTCAGCACTGCCATATCGCAGCATGGTTTCAGCGCCGCTGAAATCCTTGCGCGTGATCAGGTTCACCACGCCGGCCACTGCATCGGAGCCGTAGATGGCGGACGCACCATCGACCACGACTTCCATGCGCTCGAGTGCTGCAGCTGGAATGACGTTCGGGTCGTAGAGACTTTTGATCACGCCCGCGGGCGCGAGTCGGCGTCCGTTGATGAGCAGAAGCGTGGCTTCATTTCCAACGCCGCGCAGATTGATACCGGAGACACGCGTCGTGTTCGCTGCGCCATCCTGCGCACCGCCAAGGCGACTCTCGTCTGCACCCAGATTGATGACTTGCGGAAGCGATCGCGCCAGATCGCTGCTGGTCGCAAGTCCAGATTCAACAAAGGCTTCGTGATCGAGCGCGATCGACGGCGAGCCGGCGCTTGCAACGCCTCGGATGCTCGTCCCCGTGACGACGATTTCTTCCACGGCGGGCGCCGCGGCTCGTTCCTGCGCATGAGCTGTCATCGATACTGTTGAGACCAGCGCGCAGGCGCCGATCATGGCCGGACGTCGCATGATTTCCCCCTTCTGTTAGCGCCGCTGTCAGCGGCGTCGATGTAATAAACGAGATCGTCACAACGCACTCGCGAACTCTGATCGCCGATCAGGACTGCGCCGAGTTCACTGGAAATTCTTTTCAGATCGTCATCTCATCCACCGATCGCTTGTTGTGCCTCGAGGAGTATCGCTCCCGACGCCAACTCACAATTAGTTCGTAGTACGAACCATACGCCAACCGAACCATAGGCGAAAGGGGAGGAACGCAACTTGACTTGTCATCAGTGAAAAACCGATGAAAACAGTGCGTTAAGGCGGAGAGGCCATATTTTTTTCTTATGCCGGCAGCGTTCCCGCAGTATGTTTCGCCGCGGGAGTTTCAGTGCGCTCAGGGCACATCGGAGAGAGGAGATTCGCAGGCGGTCATGGCGCGACGCAAGGAATCGTCGCGAACCGAACATCACTGAGTTCGGCCGTGATCAGCGCACGATGAGTTTCGTTAAACCTGAACGCGTTGGAAGCGTTGCAGCAGGCGAACGAGCTGGTCACGTTCACGGTCACTGAAAAGCTCGGCGAACTTGCGTTCGTGATCGAGCATCTCGCGTTTCAGTGATTTGTAAGTTCGTTCACCTTCTGCAGTCAGCGTGATGCTTTGGCGTCGCCGATCCTCACTCGAGCGTGTCCGCAGAATCCAGCCCGCATCTTCCAGGCGATCCATGAGCGTGACCATGCTGGCCTTGTCGATCCCGAGTTCCGCAGCCAGTTCGACTTGCGCAATTCCGGGATTCGCGCGTGTCAGCGCGAGCGCGCTGAACATGCCAGGCCGGATCTCACCTTCGGCGACGGTGCGCGCGAAATCCCGCCACAGAACGATCTGCGCGCGCCGGATGTTGTAGCCCAACAGGGTTGGCAGGACATCTCTGTCGATCACCCGGGGCGCTGATCGTACTTTGCGGACCGAATCTGCGGCTTCGCTGTCGGGTTTGCGTTTCATTCCCGAAATTTGTGGCTTTCGAGGGTCGCGAGTCAACCATCCATTCAATTTGACGATGTCTAGGGATCAGTTTGGTCGCTATTTCGAACAACACTGCAGGAATCACCGCGGCCTTGCATGAGACTTGATCGCGCGTACCACAATCGCGGCGGCGATGAATGCCACTGCTGCGGCTTGAAATACACGAGGCACGCCGAGGTAGGCGTTGATCAATCCTCCGCTTAAGGGTCCCAGGAAGGCGCCTAGGTAAGTTGCGCTGCCTGTCATACCGAACGCTCGACCGCGATCCTCCTGGGCGACGTTGTGGGCCACCAGCGCGTTTGCGAGTGGAAGAACACCGGCGAGAAACAGACCTGCGGCAAATCGCTCAAGGACGAAAGACAGGTACGTAGTCGCAAAACTCTGCGTGACTGTGAACAGGGCTGCGCCACACAGCAGGCCCGCAAGCAGGCGTCGTTGACCGAGACGATCTCCCGCACGTCCGACCCAGGGTGCCGCAATGAGTCCACTGATGCCAATGACCGAGAAGGCGATTCCCGCCAGGGTGGCGAGATTCTCAACGGGCCCCACGAGCTCATGCACATAGAGAGAGACGATCGGCTGTGCGCTCGTCATCGCGAGCTGCACGAGCAGAAGTACTAACACGACGTTGAGTAACTCTGGATATCGAGAGAGCACAGCGAACATGCGAGGACGCTTCTCGCCTGCTGCGGCTCGAATCGGTATCTGCCTCGGCAGTCGCAGGACAAACAGTGCAACCAGCAACGATGCGCAACCACCGGCGACGAAGGGTGCGCGATAGCTGTCGAATGCATCCGCGATAAAACCTCCGAAGAGCGGACCGAGCAACATGCCGCCGAGCTGCGCTGTCGAGAGCCATCCGAGCGCCGCGCCGACACGCGATGGCGGACAAACGCCAGTGATCAGAGCCATCACGGCAACGATATGCCCGCCAAAGAATCCCATCAGAAAGCGCAGCGTGAGTAGCTGCCAGGGACTCGTCGACAGACTCATGAGCAACGTGCAGAGCGCGGCTGCGGTGCAGGCCACGAGGATGATGTTGCGCCGGTCGTGCGTGTCCACCAGGCGTCCCCAAACTGGAGCCATGATGCCCGCCGTCAGTGGAGTGACGCCGAGAACCCATCCCGCCCAGATGCTGATCTCGTGAGCCTCAGTTACGCCGAGCTGTGGCAGAAGCAGAGGAATCACGGGAGGAACGATCGAAAACGCGGCAGCGATGATGAACTGCACGCTCACCATCGCAGCGAACGTCCGACGCCACGCGATCTCAGGCGGAGCGTTCACAACAGCGATGCGGGATTCGGTGTCGTCGAGATGTGGATGACTGAACCGTACATGTTTTTATTAAGCCGACTGCGTCTCGCGATGAGCTTCGTGGTTTATGACTATTCAGTCAGTAATGTACTATGCAGTCAACTTGAGCAGACTTTGTGAGATCCATGGCGGTGAAGGCTTTCGTGTTGCCGAAGATCGATCGTCGGCGTGCCCGCACGCGACAGGCGTTGATGGATGCCGGCCGGACTTTGTTTGCTGCGCGCCATGTGGATGGGGTGAGTGTCGATGAGATCGTCGCCGCCGCCGAGGTTGCGAAAGGCAGCTTCTACAATCATTTCGCCGACAAAGAAGTATTCGCGCGAGAGATCGCCGCCATGGTCCGTCGGCAAGTCGAGCAGGCCGTCAGCGATGCGAATATCGGGATCGATGATCCTGCGAATCATCTGGCTCGCGCGGTCTGTGTTTTCGTCCGTTTCGCAGTCGAGCACCGCGCAAGTGCCCAGGTACTTTGGCGGCTGAACGCCGGTGCGACGATGGCGGATGCGCCGATCAATCGAGCACTGCGCGACAACTTGGCCGCAGGTATTCGAGCCAGGCGTTTCAAACACGTCGACATCGAATCTGCTGTGCTGCTGGTCATCGGCATCATCGTCGTGGCGCTGCGTCATGCGCTCGAAGAACGTTTGGTGACTGCACCGAGGAAGATTGCGCAGAACGCTGCAGCGGGTCTGCTGCGATCTTTCGGCATACCGCCGGTACAGGCAGCGCAGCTTGCGACGACTGCTTCGACCAGCATTTTTTCGGGAGCGACTCATCCGAGGGGGAATCCATGAATACAACTTCGCATCCACCGTTTCGCGCCGATCATGTGGGCAGTCTGCTGCGTCCTGGCTATCTGCTGGAGGCCCGCGCCGCTGCAGCGAAAGGTGAGCTTTCTGCCTCACAATTGCGTGAGGTGGAAGATCGGGCGATCGAAGGAGCTATTCGACTTCAGGAAGATGTCGGACTGCAGAGCGTCACAGACGGTGAGTTTCGCCGCACTTATTTTCATATCGACTTCCTCGAGCAACTGGCTGGCGTGAAGACTGACATTCCGGTGACGATCAAAAAGCCGGATGGCACCGAAGAGCTCGCGCCACCGGTAATGCGCGTCGTCGGCAAGGTCGAACATGCGAAAGACATTCAACTCGCCGATTTCGAGTTTCTCGCAGCTCACACGCGTCAGACGCCGAAGGTGACCATCCCTTCACCCACCATGCTGCATTTCCGCGGTGGCCGAGCCGGCATCAGCAAAGAGCATTATCCGGATCTGGAGCAGTTCTACGACGATGTGGCCCGCGCATACGCCGCTGAACTTCATTCGCTGGCGAAGGCGGGATGTCGCTACGTGCAGATGGATGACACCAATCTCGCCTATCTGTGCGACGAAAAGATGCGCGAGGCGGCGCGACAGCGTGGAGACGATCCGAATGAATTGCCGCATCGCTATGCGGCCTTCATCAATCGTGTCGTTGCGCTGAAGCCCTCAGGGATGACGCTCGCGGTGCATTTGTGCCGTGGAAATTTCAAAAGCACCTGGGCGGCGCAGGGGGGTTATGAGCCCGTCGCAGAAGCGCTTCTGTCCGTCATGAACGTTGACGCGTACTTCCTCGAGTACGACGACAATCGCAGCGGAGATTTTCGACCGCTACGTTTTCTGCCCAAAGGTAAGACGGTGGTGCTCGGGCTCGTCACGACCAAGCTCGGCGAACTCGAGCACAAGGATGATCTCAAGCGCCGAATCGATGAAGCCGCGCGCTTTGCACCGATTGAGCAGCTTGCGTTGTCGCCTCAGTGTGGTTTCTCGAGCACCGTACACGGCAACGACATTGCCTTCGAACAGCAGATCGCGAAGCTCCGGCTGGTCGTCGAAACCGCACGCGAAGTGTGGAGCTGATGGATGATGGGACGCGCATGTCCGGGTGTGATGAACGCCCGGGCCGCTCGTTGGCTAATGAGTGCGGCGAATAAAGCTCAGTGAGAAGACTGCAATGCCCGCGACGGCGGCGACGGGAATCAAATAGCCGACGACGCCAGAGGCAGTGGTGCCGCTGCCCAGCAATACGCCGGCCAGCAGCGGCCCGATGATCGAACCGATGCGTCCCATCGCAACGCTGGCGCCTGAGCCTGTACCGCGTATAGCAGCGGGATAGTAGGCGGGAGCGACGCCGTAGAGCGCATAGTTCGCCCCAAGCAGGAAGAAGCCCGCCGCGCCGCTCAGCAATAGCATCTGCTGCATGCTGTTGGACGCACTGAGTCCAAACAGCGCGGCAATCAGGCCGATGTACGCGATGGTCAATGGCCAGCGCGCATCGAGCCGATCCACCAGCCATCCGAACAGAAGCGCGCCTGCCACGCTGCCGAAGTTAAACATCAGCGAGGCTTGAGGCGCGACGACGCGACCCATGCCTTTGGCAACTACGAGCGTCGGCAGCCAATTCAGAATCAGATAGAGGATCAACAGCGTTGGCAGGAACGCGAGCCACAGCAGCAGCGTGGCTGGAGCGCGACCTTCACCGAAAAGGGCGTGCCCGACGTTCGTTCGCGGCGTCGATGCCTCTTTCCGCGTCAACGTTTCGGTCATCAGAAAGTGAAGTGCGGGGGCGAGCAGGAGCGGAAAGATGCCGCCCACGATGAACAGCACTCGCCAGTCGAAATCGGGTGGCAGCAGCTGCGTCAGCAATGCTGATGAGCCGCCACCCAAGGGCATGCCGCAAAATACAGTGGCAGCAGTGATGGCTCGCTTCTGTGGCGTGCTGATCTCGGCGGCGACGGCCATCATGTTTGGCAAAGCAGCACCGAATCCCAGGCCTGCGCAGAGGCGCACGGCGAAGAGACCAGCGAAGGACGAGCTGAGGGTCGTTAACAACGTGAAGACGCCGAACGTGAGAACCGCACCGACGAACACCGGTTTGCGGCCAAACCGATCGGCAAACCAGCCGCCGAAGCTTGCGCCAAGCACGAGGCCGATATTGCTGATGGAAAAAATCCAACCCATTTGTGGTGGAGAGAGGCCGAACTGTGGGGCGAGCCGAGGGGCTGCAACACCAATGGCCTGGATGTCGAATCCTTCAACGACCGCGACCAGAAAGCACAATGCGATCGTGATCGCAGCATTGCTGGTTGCTGTCGTCGGCTGGGTGGTCGCCACCATGCGAAATCCCCTTTGATTTGCGGTGCGCTGGCGCGCACTTCATTTGTAATCGATCAGCGCCTGAGCTGCGCGCATTTCAATGCTTAGCTACAGAGGCAAGCCCACATAATTCTCTGCGAGCACTGTCTGCGCTGCGGCCGAACTGAACACATATTCGAGCTCTCGTTCACGAATTCGCGGACTGAACGTATCTTCATCCGGGAAGGAATGCAGCAACGAGGTCATCCACCACGAGAAGCGCACGGCTTGCCACACACGATGCAATGCACGCTGCGAATATCCATCGATCTCACTCGAGGTGCCCTGTCGATAGTAGGCGATCAGTGCCTCATAGAGATAGAACACATCGCTTGCTGCCAAATTCAAACCTTTGGCTCCCGTGGGCGGGACGATGTGCGCGGCATCGCCGGCCAGGAACAACTGTCCGTAACGCATCGGCTCCGCGACGAAGCTGCGCAGTGGCGCAATGCTTTTCTCGATCGAAGGACCGGTATGCAGATGCGCGGCCACATCCGGGCCGATTCGCGTCCTGAATTCATCCCAGAACCGCTCATCGCTCCAGTCCTCGACCCGATCATCCAGCGGACACTGCACGTAGCAGCGCACGCGAGTAGGGGAACGCATGCTCGCAAGCGCGAACCCGCGCGTAGAGCTCGCATAGATGAGTTCATCCCATGCGGGCGGTACATCTGCCAACACGCCCAGCCAACCGAAGGGATAACTGCGCTCGAACACTTTCAGCACCGTCGATGGAATCGTCCTGCGACTGACTCCATGATAGCCATCGCATCCCGCGATGAAGTCGCATTCGAGCTGCTGCTCCTCGTCATTGCGTCGGAATGAAACGCGCGGCTTTGATCCGGTGACATCGTGCAGCGTGACGGATTCGGCCTCGTAAATCGTCGTTGCGCCTGCAGCCTGTCTCGCCTGCATGAGATCGCGAGTGAGCTCAGTCTGGCCATAGACCGTCATCGTACGGCCGACGAGCGCTTTGAAGTCGATGCGATGACGCTCGCCTTCCCGGGCAAGGTCCACACCATCGTGCGTGAGCGATTCGCTCTCCAGACGCTCCGTCACGCCGGCAAGTCGAAGGATCTCCACAGTGCCTTGTTCGAGCACCCCGGCTCGGATACGGCCGAGCACGTACTCGCCAGTTCTCTGCTCGAGGATGACGGCGTCGATACCCGCGCGATGAAGTAACTGCCCGAGCAACAGCCCGGCAGGCCCCGCACCAATGATCGCAACCTGAGTGCGCAAAATTCAGCGCTTCCATTGACCTTGATTGCGGCCACGATGCGGTGCGACGTCACGCGTGACGATGGAAAAATGGCAAGAGAATCTGGACATTTTCCAACCTGGAGAAAGACCGCTACGATGCAGATCCTCAGTCACGACTTTCCAAGGCGATGCAGCGCGCAGTTCCCCAGTACTCCTTGTATGGAGAAGCCCTTGAGGATGTAGACGAGCGCTTTCTCCACGTCGAATCCATCGCGGAGCGCAGCGCACTGCATGACTGGAAGATCCGGCCGCACGCTCACCGTGACCTGCTTCACCTGCTCCTGATTCAGAAAGGCGGAGGCATTCTGCAGGTCGAAGACAACGAACACGCATTCCGATCACCTGCGCTCATTGCCGTGCCGCTTTCGTGCGTCCATGGTTTCGAGTTTCGTCCCGACACCGACGGATGGATCGTCACCGCCTCCGGT
>JBJMWN010000201.1:0-6710 GCA_045810085.1 Povalibacter sp.
GCCAGGCTCGAGCACCGCACCTGACAGTGAATGCGCTCCGACAGCAGAACCCTTCTCGAGCACGCACACATTCAGATCGGGCTTGAGCTGCTTCAAACGTATCGCGCTTGCAAGACCTGCCGGTCCTGCGCCGACGATAACGACGTCATATTCCATGACGTCGCGTTCGATGGGCAAGTCACTCATGATGATGTCGAGCAGCGAACTACTTGCTCTTCTGCATCTCTCGTAGGGCCGGCACTGCTTCGATCTGCGGCTTCACAGAGGCGAGATCGCCCACCACTACGATCGACATGCGCGCGGGATCGAGATGTGTCTTTGCGGCTTCAGTGACCTGTTCCGGTGTCACCGCATACATGCGCTGTGGAAAAGTCGTGAGCCAGTCTGGTGGCAGGCCTTGCAGATTCATGAAGCTCAGTTGTCCGATCAGACCGGAACGCGTAGCCGTCGACATCACGAAGACACCATTGCGGTAATTCTTGATCGACGTCAGCTCAGGTGCGGTGGGAACCTCCGAACGCAGGCGAGAAATTTCTTTCAGCACCTCGTTGATCGCTTCTCCCGTGTTCGCCGCTTTGACATCGGCGTTCTCGATCCATGCTGCTTGATGGTAGTAGGTCGACAACCCACTGTTCGGTGAATACGCCCATCCCTTGGCTTCGCGGAGATTCATCGTGATGCGCGAGGTGAGCACGCCACCGAGCAGAGAATTCGTAACAGACAGCGCCATGAAGTCCGGCTGCGTGGGATCGATGACCCGCGTGCCGATACGCAGTGTCGATTGCGGTGCACCTGGCCGATCGATCAGTTTGAGATTGCTGGCCTGCTGAGGCGGCGGGGGCAGTTGCAAAGGTGCAGGTCCTTCTCGCCATGTACCCAAGTTGTCGCGAATCGCTTTCTCGATCGAAGCGCGATCGAACTTTCCTGCGACATATATATGCGTGCGCTTCGCGCCGAAGTTGGTCTCGTAGTACCCGCGAACGTCATCGATGGAATAGTTGTTCAGCTGCTCGTTGGTGGGAAAACTCTTGCCATAAGGGTGAGTGGGGTAGAGCAGCTCGGCCATCGCTGCACCAGCGATCGCTTGCGGTTGCGTCAACTGCACGC
Organism: Povalibacter sp.; assembly: GCA_045810085.1. Lineage (GTDB taxonomy): Bacteria > Pseudomonadota > Gammaproteobacteria > Steroidobacterales > Steroidobacteraceae > Steroidobacter. The sequence goes on from JBJMWN010000201.1 coordinate 1,108, forward strand.
TCAGATTTCTCAGGTAATCCTGGCGAATGCGCGTGAGCTCGGTCGCCGGAAGTTTCGGCTGAGTGAGAATTTCTCCGAGTAGTGCCACCGCATCTGCGCCGTATTCAGACAGCACATCGAGCGACAGAGAGGTTTCATCGGCGCCCACGCCGACGCCCACTTCGCCACCCATTTGAGTCGCGGCATCAGCAATCTGCTCCGATGTCCGCTTCTCAGTGCCTTCCTTCAACAGATCGCCGGTCAGGTCTGCCAGCCAGGTCTTATCGCCTTCATTGAGATTGCCTGTCCGGACCGAAATCGCGATCGACACTTTTGGAACCACACCGAAGTCGATGAAGGTCGCTTCGATGCCATTCGGCAAGGTGATGGTCTCAGGTGTCGGCAATTGAAATGGTCGAGGAGCGCCGGGCGCCGGAGGTGCCTGCTGAGCTGTTGCAGCCATCGTGGCGAACGAGAGCGCGCAAGCGAAGAGTTGCTGGAAGCGGTTCATTTCGCGGCTCCTTCGGCAGGCACGTTGCCCGGTTCGATCTTCAACACGGTGCGATTCTCTCGACGCAGATATTCCTGCGCAGTTTTGAGCACGAGATCGGGCGTGACCTTCGCGAACTCTTCTTCGATGTGATTGATGCGGGCAGGGTCGTCATCGAACAGAGCGAAGCAGGCGAGCAGATCGACCAGCCCCACGCGCGTACTTGACCCGACCATGTCGTAGAGTTGCGAGCGAATCGTCCGACGAGCGCGGTCGAGCTCTGCTTGCGTGACCGGCTCGGTGCGCAGACGTTCGATGTTCTCATCCATGGCGGCGAGAATCTGCTCGTCTGTCGTGGTGGGGTCGTGAAGCAGCGAGGCCGACCACAGCATTGGACCGCTGTAGTTGAACATGTTGCCGAGCAGGTTGATTCCGCCTGAAACACTGTCGGTGTAGCCGCGCCGCTGGACGAGATCACGATGCAATCGTGAGGCCTCACCCTGCAGCAGGATTTCATCGATCAGTCCGAAGGCGAAATGTTCAGGCGTCCAGCGCTCCGGCACGTGATAGCCGACGGCCAGTGCAGGGCGGGGTGCGAGTGCATCCTTCTGCGACACTCGCTTTTCTTCAGTCTGTCGAGGCTCTGATATGTCCGGCAGCTTCGGTGCCTTGCCCGCGGCGATGCCGCCGAAGTACTGCGATATCCAACGCTTGGCCTGTGCCGAGTCGAGATCACCCGCAACGACCAGCACGGCGTTGCTGGGCACGTAATACGTCGCGAAGAACGAACGTGCATCCTCCAGCGTTGCGGCATCGATGTGCTCGAGATCGCCGTAGAAGTTGTGCGCGTTGTACCAATTGGTGTTCGCATACTGCGGCAGGCTCAGCCACGGAAAACCACCGTAGGGCTGGTTGAGCACGTTCACTTTCACTTCTTCCTTGACCACGCCCTGCTGGTTCACCAGGTTTTCCTGCGTGATGGCGAGACTGCGCATGCGATCGGCTTCCGCCCAGAGCATCGATTCCAGCGCATTCGATGGGAATGCTTCGTAGTAGTTAGTGAAGTCGAATCGCGTCGACCCGTTCAAGGTGCCGCCGAGGCCTTGCACCAGTTTGAAGAACTGGCCCTTCGCAAGATTCTGCGAACCCTGGAACATCAGGTGTTCGAACAGATGGGCGAAACCTGTCCGGTCTTTCGGCTCGATACGAAAACCGATGTTGTAGTAGATGCCGATCGTCGATACCGGAACGGAATGATCGGGCGACAGCACGACCCGCAGCCCGTTCGGCAGTTTGTAATACTCGACCGGAACATTCAGTGCGGCGACTGGTGGCTTTGCAGGAACGGGCGCTTTGGTGCCGGTCGATGCGCATCCCGCGATCAGCACAAGCCCGAGTACACAAAGCAACGATTTGAGCGGTGGATGATTTGAATTGATCACACTGTCTCCTGATCACGCACGCCCGAGGGCGAAGCTCACATTCTGCATTTCGAAACTGCCGGATGACTTGTTGTTGGCCCCGCGCAAAGCAGGCGTACCGCAGTAAATCAGATCCGCACGTACGATTCACTACTCAATATCGACTCACTTCGGGGCCATGCGGATTGCGCCATCGAGGCGAATGCACTCGCCGTTCAGCATGACGTTCTCGCACAAGTGTGCGACGAGCGATGCATATTCTTCGGGCCGACCCAGACGGGAAGGGAAGGGAATCTGCTTGCCGAGCGAATCCTGCACGTCCTGGGGCATGGCGGCCATCATTGGCGTCTTGAAGATGCCGGGTGCAATCGTCATGACACGAATACCGGATGCCGAAAGATCGCGCGCCATCGGTAGCGTCATTCCGACCACGCCGCTTTTCGAAGCGGAGTAGGCGACCTGGCCGATCTGGCCATCGAAAGCTGCGACCGATGCCGTCATGACGATGAGACCACGCTCACCTTCTTCGTTCGGCGTATTGCTCTGCATGGCTGCCGCGGCGGCTTTGGCGACCTGCAACGTGCCGATCAGATTGATCTCGATGACCTTGCGAAAAAAATCGCCCGGCATCGCGCCTTCCTTGTTTACGAGTCGACGAGCCCACGCCACACCCGCGCAGTTCACTGCCAGATTGATTTCACCCATCGCGCCCCGTGCGGCCGCAATGGCTTCATTCACTGCAGATTCGTGAGTGACATCGACGGGCTGAAAGCGGGCAGCACTGCCAAGTGCTTTCACTGCAGCTTCCCCGGCCTCCTGATTCACATCCAGCAGTGTCACTTGTGCACCGCCGGCAATGAGCCGCGCCGCAGTCGCATTTCCCAGGCCCGAGGCGCCGCCCGTGATGACTGCCCGAACTTGTCCCAACTTCATGAGCATCTCTCCCGACGACTAAAGGCGCTGTGCGCCATCGAGCTCGAGCACGCGGCCCGAGAAGTAATCGTTCTCGGCGATGAAGAGGGCAGCTTGCGCGATTTCGGCGGGTTCTGCCATCCGCTTCAATGGCACGGCCGCAACCATGCGCTCCACCATTTCGGGCTTCATCGCATCCAGAATTTCGGTGCGTGTAAATCCAGGAGCGATCGCTCCAGTACGAATGCCGTGTCGCGCGAGTTCCTTCGCCCAGACCACTGTCATCGCTGCAACTCCCGCCTTTGCAGCCGAATAATTCGTTTGACCCATGTTGCCCGCGCGCGAAATGCTCGAGATGCTGATGATCACGCCGCCATGGCCCAACGTGATCATGCGGGCGGCTGCTTCCCTGGAGCCCAGGAATACGCCGGTGAGATTGACATCAATGACGGCCTGCCATTGATCGAGTGACATTTTGGACACGACGTTGCCATCGTTGGCCTTGACCAGTAACGCGTCTTTCGTGATGCCGGCATTGTTGACCATCACATCGAGACGACCGAAGTCACGAACGACCTGATCCAAAGTCGAAACAACCTCGTCTTCACGCGCCACGTTGCATGAGTAGCTGCGTGCCTCAATTCCGAGCGCAGTGCATTGAGCCTGCGTTTGAGCAAGATCGTCCACGTTGAGATCGAGCAACGCGAGATTCGCGCGCTTCGATGCAAATGCAAATGCCATCGCGCGACCGATGCCTCGGCCGCTGCCTGTGATCACGACGAGCTTTTGCTCGAGCTGCATTCGAAGCTCCTCAAGGACAGCAGGCGTCGGATGTTATCGGCTTTCATGTCACGCACAAGTCTGTTCGGCACGTGAAGTCACGTGAAACTACTTGCGCCAGTTTGGGTTCCGACGCTCCAGGAACGCGGTGAGTCCCTCTTTGCCTTCGGGGCTCACACGAAGTGATGCCAGGAGAGAAGCGGTCTGAATGGCGAGTTGATCTCTATCATTCGATTCGAGCACATCGCGGATCAGTTTCTTCGCCGTCCTCAACGCGACGGGTCCACCTCGTAGAATCAGATCGACCTGCGTTTCAACTTGTGCATCGAGAGCGTCGGTGGGAGTCACTTCATGGACCAGCTGCAATTCTCGCGCTTGCATCGCATCGAACGGTGCTGCCGTCAGAAACAAACGCCTTGCTTGTCGCGCGCCGATGGCTGCGATCACATAGGGCGATATCGCTGCGGGCACCAGCCCCAGGCGCACCTCGGTGAGTGCAAATTTCGCCGAATCGACGCAGATCGCAATGTCACAGCATGCGACCAGCCCGACACCGCCGCCGAAGACATTGCCGTTCACTCGTGCGATCACGGGTTTCGAGAGTTCGTCCAATTTGCGAAGACAGTCCGCCAGTAACAGGGCGTCATCGACGTTCTCCTGTTCACTGGCGCCCAGCATGGATCGCATATGGGAGATGTCGGCGCCGGCGCAGAACGTGACGCCTGCGCCCGTTAGGATCACGACGCGAATCTCTGATGACTGATCTACGCTCGCTAACGTTTCGCGAAGTTGCTTCAGCGTCTCGCCGTCGAGTGCATTGTGCTTTTCGGGCCGGTTCAGCGTCAGCGTCGCGACGCCGCGAGGGTCTGTAGTGAGTGTGATCATGGATGAGATCGCTCAATCACATTCTGAAGATTCCGTAGCGTTCTTCGCCGGGAGGAGGTCCGTTCACCGACGCAGCAATGGCACGTCCGAGAACTGCACGCGTATCGATCGGATCGATGACGCCGTCGTCCCAGAGTCGAGCGGTCGCGTAGTAGGGGCTACCTTGTGTTTCGTACTGGTCGCGGATCTCGCCGACGAAACGATTCTTTTCATCTTCGGGCCATTCTTCGCCACGAGCTTTCTGTCCATCGCTGCGAACGGTCGCCAGAACCTGCGCCGCTTGTTCACCGCCCATCACCGAGATACGGGCATTCGGCCACATCCACATCATGCGTGGTCCGTAAGCGCGCCCACACATCGCGTAGTTCCCTGCGCCGAATGACCCACCGATGATCACCGTGTACTTCGGCACACGCGAGCAGGCAACCGCATTGACCAGCTTCGCGCCGTCTTTAGCGATTCCACCATGTTCAACTTTCTTGCCGACCATGAAGCCGGTGATGTTCTGCAGAAAGATCAGAGGCACGCCGCGCCGGTTCGCGAGCTGAATGAAATGTGCGCCCTTGAGTGCAGACTCGGAAAACAGAATTCCATTGTTGGCCACGATGGCGACCGGAAATCCATGCAGGTGCGCAAACCCGCAGACCAGCGTTTTGCCATAGAGCGGTTTGAACTCATGGAACTCTGACGCATCCACGAGACGCGCGATGATTTCGCGAACATCGTATGGATAGCGAGTGTCTCGCGGGATCAGCCCATAAATGTCCTCGGCCTCATGCGCGGGCTCGCGCACCTCACGGCGCTCCAGCCATGGCTGAGGCTGATGAGCCAGATGTTTCACACTATCTCTGGCGAGTGTCAGGGCATGTTGATCGTTATCCGCCAATTGATCCGCGACACCGGAAATGCGTGTGTGCACATCACCGCCACCGAGTGATTCTGCATCGACGACTTCGCCGGTCGCGGCGCGAACCAGGGGCGGACCACCGAGGAAAATCGTTCCTTGCTTGCGTACGATGATGGCTTCATCGCACATCGCCGGTACGTAGGCGCCGCCCGCAGTACATGACCCCATCACAACTGCGATCTGCGGAATGCCGGCGGCGGACATGCGAGCCTGATTGAAGAAAATGCGG
>JBJMWN010000202.1:0-5713 GCA_045810085.1 Povalibacter sp.
TTCCTGCGGCAATTGTTGGCGGCCTCACCGGCGGCATCATTCTGCTGAAGACGCAGGAACATACGTTTCAGCAACTCGTCCCCTGGATGCTGTTCATCGCATCGCTCCTTCTCGCCATACAGGATCGCGTACGCGCAGCCGTGACTCGCCGACTGTCGCAGTCCCATGCCAGCACCTCATCCATCGCTGCGATTCTGCCTGTCGCCGCTGCCGGCGTTTACGGTGGCTTTTTTACGGCAGGCATGAGCGTGATCGTGCTCGCGGTGCTCGGTGCCACGCTCGACGACACGCTGACTCGTTTGAACGCCTTGAAGCAGGCCGTGGCGTTCAGTGTGAACATTGCTGCCGCACTGTTCTTCCTGTTCTCAGATCAGCTGATCTGGCCGCTCGCCTTAGTGATGGCGATCGGTGCCACGCTCGGTGGAGCGATCGGCGGACGTGTCGCTCGTAACCTGAAACCGGACGCGCTGCGCTGGATCGTCGTGATCGTGGGTTTCGGCCTGGCGATCTACTACTGGGTCAGATAGCTGGAGGACTGTGCCCGCGTTCAGAGATCGTGGCTTTCGAGCGCGAAGCCGCGTTCGCGATAAACCTTGTAGCGCTCACGCGATAGGCGTTTGGGCTCGGGATCGACATCCACGATTTCGGCAATGCGCTCGAAACTTTCGATGTCCGCCGGCAACGCGGTCGAGAGATTCACCAATAGTTGTCGATGAGTGGCAGGCGCAGCCTCCATTCCGATCAGTACCGCGACTCGTTCATGGGCTGGCGGCGCACCTTCGATCACTTCGTGCGGAATGAAGGTTCGATCGCTGAAAGTCCACAGCAACTCGTCCAGGTGTTGTGCCTCCGCGAGCGAGGACGTGAGTGCATAAACACGAAACCCGCTGTCATACGCTTTCTCGATCAGGCGGCACGCGACGCGAAGTTTCGCGTCGGGCGCCTCGTCCGAGAGCACGTAGAAATCGACCCGGGTCACGCGGACTTGTTGATCAGATAGTCGACGAGCAAAGGCACGGGCCGACCTGTGCTCGATTTCTGCGATCCGGACTGATACGCCGTTCCGGCAACGTCCAGATGCGCCCATCGCAGGCCTTCCGTGAATTTTGCGAGGAAGCACGCTGCCGTAATCGCGCCACCTTCGCGCCCAGCGACATTCGCGAAATCGGCGAAGTTGCTCTTCAGGCCCTCGGCATACTCTTCACCGATCGGCATCGGCCACGCACGATCGTCGGCGCGTTTGCCTGCCTGAACGAGCTCGTCGCTCAGCTCTTCATCATTGCTGAAGAGACCCGACAGATGATTACCCAGTGCAATCACGCATGCACCCGTCAAGGTGGCGATATCGATGATCGTGTCTGGCTTGAAACGACGCGCGTAAGTGATCGCATCGCACAGAATCAGGCGGCCTTCAGCATCGGTGTTCAATACCTCGATGGTCTGGCCCGACATGCTCTTCACGATGTCGCCAGGCTTGGTCGCGCGACCACTCGGCATGTTTTCGCAAGCGGGTACCACGCCGACAACATTGATCGGCAATGCCAGTTCGGCCACAGCTTTGAATGTGCCGATGACGCTCGCAGCGCCGCTCATGTCGAATTTCATCTCGTCCATTCCGGGAGGCGGCTTGAGTGAAATGCCACCTGTGTCGAACGTGACACCTTTGCCGACGAGGACGACTGGCGCATCACGACGTTCAGCGCCGTAGTACTCGAGCACGATCAGGCGAGCGGGGACTTCGGTTCCTTCCGTGACTGAGAGGAAGGATCCCATTTTCAATTGCCGGCACTCCGCTTCATTCAATACGCGGGTCTTGATGCTGCGATGTTCGCGAGCGAGGTTCTTGGCAGCATTGGCCAGATAAATTGGAGTGCAGACGTTCGCCGGTTGATTCGCGAGATCCCGCATCAGGGCCATTCCGGCGACGATGCCGCGTCCATGCTCAAGGCCACGCTCCACAGCATTGCGGTCTGATCGAGTCGCAGCCACACCGAATCGGTTGAGCGTTGATTTGGGTCGCTTGCCGCTCGTCTTGTGATCGGGAATCCGATACGCCGAATTGCCAGCCACTTCCGCCGCGGTGCGCGCCAATGCGTACGCATCGGTATCGGTCACCGACTCGAGGGACAAATAGCTCGTCGCTTCGCGAGCGCCGGTCCTGGCGAGCGCAGTCAACGCAGCGTTCAGTGCGCGCCGATACTGCTTGCGACCGAATCCTGACTTCGAGCCCAGGCCCAGCACGATGACGCGTTCGCAAGGTCCGGTCAGGTCCGAGAGGATGACGACGTCCCCGGATTTACCACGCAGGTCACCTTTCTTGATCAGGCGCGCAATGCGTCCACCAATGCGTTCATCGATTTCCGCTGCAGCCTCCGACATCACGCCTTTGTCGTATACGCCGACGATGGCGCACTCGGTTCGCTGGCGAGCTGGCGCGGTGCTGGTGACGAAAAATTGCATGAGGACCTCTTCGATGCAGATACGAGTTTGTTGACCGAGTTGAGCTGAATCGCCAGATGCGACGCTTCCGAAGGTTTACGCGGAATGCTGCGTCGCTTAACGTATGCGGCGGCAGGGCGAATGCATCAGTCGCGATGTTGGTTCGCTCATCACGTGATCGTTCAGACGATCGCTGGGCGAGTGAGTAGTCTACCCGATTCGACTCGCTCGGACCGCCTCAGGCACACAGGACTCCATTCGTTTCGACGACGAGGAAAGGGCGCTGCGCACGCTGGATCGATACATTTTTCGCGAGGTCGCCATCACCTGGGTTGCGGTGACGGGCGTGTTGCTCGCCATCCTGCTGGCGAATCAACTGGCGCGAGTGCTCTCACAGGCAGCCGCGAATAATTTTCCCCGGGAAGTCGTGTTTGCGCTCATCGGCCTCACGGCTACGGGCAATCTCTCGGTGATCGTGCCTATCGGCTTCTTGCTGGCCATCATGCTCGCGCTCGGTCGGCTGTATCACGAGAGCGAGATGGCCGCGATCCAGGCCTGCGGCGTCGGGCCGATCGGCTTGTTTCGGCCCATCGGGTTGCTGGGTGCGGGAATCATCGCACTGCTGGTATGGCTGTCGTTCATTGCCATCCCCGCAGCAAGTGCGCGTGCTCAGGCGATCCGCGCTCAGGCTCTGCGCGATGCACAGTTCGGTCTGTTGGAGCCCGGACGATTTCGGACTTTCGGCGGCGGCAATGTCGTCTTCTATGCCGAGCGCGTGGACACGAACGGCATTCTTTACAACGTCAACGTCTTCATAGAGCGACCGGTCGAGGCACCTGCCGGCGCTCCAGCGCAGACCGATTCGCCTGCTTCGAGTCGGTTCGAGATATGGACTGCCACGCGCGCGGAACAACGTGGCGCCGGTCAGGCTGAACAAACATTCGTGCTGTATGACGGCGAGCGTTATGAAGGCGTGCCGGGCGAGGGCGAGTTCCGACGGATTCGCTTCAGCGAGGGCGGTATCCCGATCCGACTCGGCGATCCGGCCGCGAGAGCCCCCAAGGCGGACATGAAGCCAACCTCCGAACTTCTGAAATCGAAGAACATCATTGACGTTGCGGAACTGCAATGGCGCATCTCGACACCGATCACAGCGATCGTATTGATGTTCATTGCTGTGCCGCTTTCCAGGCTACGACCCCGTCAGGGTCGGTTCGGCAAGATCGGCGCTGCGATCCTCGTCTATTTCCTCTATTCGCAGTCGCTGGTCGCGGGTCGAACCTGGCTGGAAGGAGGCGTGGTGCCTGAGGCCCTCGGACTTTGGTGGGTTCACGCGCTGGCGCTATGCGGCGCCTTCGGGCTGCTCATCAAACAAAACCCAATTGGCCGCGCTCGGCCCGTTGCCGTGGAGGCCTGATCGTGAGCGTACTGGCCCGCTATGTGATGCGCGCAGTGGTTGGCTACACGCTGCTCGTCTCGCTGGTCCTGCTGATTCTCAATGCCCTCTATCTGCTCATCACACAGCAGGATGAAGTCGGCACGGGCAACTACACCGCGATCAGTGCGCTGATGTACGTCGGAATGCGATTGCCGCAATCCCTCTTTGAGATGCTTCCCATTGCGTCGTTGATCGGTGCGCTTCTCTCGCTGGGTAATCTCGCACGATCCATGGAGCTCGTGGTGATACGCGCTGCGGGTGTATCCGTCGTCCGCATCGCGACCTGGGTGTTCACCGCGGGTGTGTTGTTGATGGCGATGACCTGGACTCTCGGCGAATACGTGGCGCCCCCGCTCGAGCAATACGCGCGCGAAATGAAGACCTTCCTGAAGTTTCAGGACTACACCATGGCCGGCAACCGCGGTGCGTGGGCGAAAGATGGCGATACGATTTTTTCCGTGCAGCGACAAAGCGCGGAGAACAGCTACGGCGGCGTTTATGTGTTCCAGTTCAATCCACAGAAGCGACTGGTCAGCGTCGCGCGTGCCAACAGTGCGAGCATCGACGAACAGAATCGATGGAAACTTTCCGACTATCGACGCTCCGCGTTCAATGAGGATCACGTGGTCGCAGAGCGCGAAGCCTCCACCAGCCTGGAGACAAATCTTTCGGCTGAATTCCTCGGCCTCGCTTCGATCGATCCTGATCTCATGACATTGCGAGGCTTGATCAGCTACGCAGAACATCTCAGACGTAACGGCCTGGATGCGCGCAGCGTCGAGACTGCGATGTGGGCGCGCATCGCACGCACGGTCGCGGTCGCAATCATCGTGGTGCTCGCGGTGCCGTTCGCTTTTGGGCCGATGCGTTCGACGGGTACCGGCGCGCGCACGGTCGTCGGCATCATGATCGGTGTCGTGTTCCTGTTGGTCGCTCGACTGATGGACAGCGGTGGCGCCATTTTCGATCTGCCACCGCTTGTGGTCGCCTGGCTGCCCACGACATTACTCGCGTTGCTCACGGGATTTGCGGTGTCGCGTGTCCGCTGAGCCGGTCGTCGAAGCTACCGGCAAGTTGTATGCGGGTGTGTGGCGAAGACTGGGCGCGATGCTCTACGACACTCTTCTGGTCATTGCGCTCTGCATGATCGTCACTGCGATGTTCCTGCCATTCACCGGTGGAGAAGCCATCACCCAGGAAAACGTCGGAGCTCTCGAATATGCGTACCGTGCATTGCTGTTGGCACTGATCGTCCTGTTTTTCGGCTGGCCATGGACCCGGCGCGGGCAAACAGTCGGCATGACCGCATGGCGGCTCAAGCTCGAGCGCGCAGATGGTTCGTTGGTCTCATGGACGGACGCGATCAAAAGATTGGGGGGTGCCTTCGTTTCGCTGGCAGTGCTGGGGCTCGGCTATTTCTGGATCTGGATCGATCGCGAGGGTCTTGCCTGGCATGATCGATGGACGGCAACGCGCGTCGTCGTTCTGCCGAAGCGAAAGAAGAATTGACGCCAGCAGCGCTCGCTCAAGAGACAAGCGAGCGCACACGCGAGATCTCTACTTCTTCACCAACGCCGTGCTGGCTTTGAAGATCGCTTCGTATTTGTAGTCGGGTATTTCGAATACCCAACCCTGCAGCTGAGCGTTCATCGACTTCGCCGTTTCAGCCACATTGTCCGTGGCTGCCGATTTCGGAGCAGCCGGCGCTGGAGTCGCTTCAGGCGCTTTGGCGTCCGCGCCCTTATCCGGTTGTTTTGTCTCGACGTGGAAGCGTTTGGCGAGTTCATCATCGTAGGAGGTCTTCACTGCGATGAAGTGCTTGCCATCTTTGTTCCA
>JBJMWN010000203.1:0-6921 GCA_045810085.1 Povalibacter sp.
CAAGCGAGTCTTCCGAAGGAATACCAGTTCGCTTGATCGAACTGCGAGCCTGTCCAGTTACGATCTGCACCGATGTTAGAAACGCCGGCGACTCCGGTCTGCTTGTAGCCGTGCAGCGTGCCATCGATCACCTTGGCAACCGTCGACCCTTCGCCTTTGCGCATCGTGTCGGACTGCAAGGTCTCTTCCCACATCGGTGCTAGATACACGAGGTGAGTCGCAAACCCCAGGTATTCCTTCGTGATCTGGAATTCCATCATGAGTGGTGTTTTCGGCATCGCACCGAACAGCGGATGAAAAGGTTCGCGCGGTTGGAAATCGATGGCGCCGTTCTTCACCTGGAGCAAAACGTTCTCGCGGAACTTGCCATCGAGATCGACGAATTCACTGTAGGCCTGCTTGGCGCGATCATCGGGTTGCTCATGCGAATAGACGAACGCTCGCCAGATCACGATGCCACCATGAGGTCCAACCGCATCTGCCAGCACGTTCGCGCCATCGGCATGTGAGCGATGGTAGTCCTGAGGTCCGGGTTGGCCTTCTGAGTTGGCTTTGACCAGGAAGCCGCCGAAATCGGGAATGTAGCGATAGATCTCGTCTGACTTGTCTTTCCACCATTTCGCCACTGCTGGATCGAGTGGATCCGCTGTTTTCAATCCGCCGATTTCGATGGGTGCACTGAATCGCGCAGACAGATAAACGCGAATTCCATAGGGACGAAAGACATTGGCAAGCGCGGCGGCTTTCTCGAGATACATGGGTGTCAGACTTAACGCGTTTGCATTCACGTTGTTGAGCACCGAGCCGTTGATGCCCAGAGATGCATTGGCGCGAGCGTAGTCCGTGTAGCGCGGATCCAGGTAGTCAGGCAGCTTGTGCCAATCCCAAATCGAGGCGCCCGCATAACCACGCTCGACCGTGCCATTGAGATTGTCCCAATGATTCAGCACTCGATGTTGCACACGAGGCCATTCGGCGATCGATAAGTTTTCGAGCGAGGCGCGCGTCTGCACCAATCGCAGCAAATGAAACGCGCCGTACAGCACGCCGATATCAGTGTTCGCAGCAATGACAGTGATCTTGTGACCACCGTTGACGATCGACCGCAGCAGATACCCTTCGCGACCGACCGGTTTCAGATCGTTCGTCAGTAACGCAACGATGGTCGAGGACTGCGGAGTGCCAAACACGATGGCGCCATCACGCGCGATGCTGGTTTCAACTGGCACTGATTGACCGAGCAGACCTGCCAGGCCCCGCGACAATTCCGTCTGTGCAGCCTTCAGCGTGGGTGAACCGGGATCACCGATGAGTGCGGTGGCTTTCGCGCGATAGGTCTCGAGAGCGCCGGTCTCGACGGTCCGATAACGCAGCCAAAGATCGTAGCCATCCTCGGCTGATGCAGTAGATGCAAAGACGAACACGAGACAAAGCAAGGCAAGTCGCATAGGAACGCTGCGAGTGAACGAGGCCCCTGATCTCATCTCATCTTCCTCAGCAGGCATGCCTTGGTACGAGACTTCGGCAGCTCTAGTTTGATTGTTAACGGTAACACGCACGCTACTCCGCATCTACTTGATACCAATGTAGGATACGCAGCAATAACAACGACGATTGCCATGACGAAAGAGGGCTTTGTGGAGAAAGCGGTCCGACGCAAAGGCGATGCAGTGACCATCCATGAAGTGGCGCGTCATGCTGGCGTGTCGCCCATGACGGTGTCGCGAGTCATGAATGGAAACAGTAACGTGCGTGAGGCCACGCGCGAGATTGTCATGCGCGCCGTCAAAGAGCTGAACTACACGCCGAACGCGGCGGCTCGCTCGCTCGCAGCTGCGCAAGGCACTCGCATCGGATTGATCTACACCAATCCCAGCGCAGCGTATCTCACTGAGCTGTTGGTCGGCGCGCTCGAAGGCGCCAGTCGCACGGCAACTCAGTTGGTCCTCGACACTTGGGTGAACGTGAGTCATTCAGGAGAGAAAGCAGCGGCCCGAAAGCTCGCGGCCAGTGTGGCGGGCGTCATCCTTCCGCCTCCCCTGTGCGAGTCGAAAGCCATTTCTTCCGAGTTCGTGGCTGCGGGCATCCCGGTGGTTGCGGTCGCATCGGGACGATTTCAATCGGACGTCTCATGCGTGCGTATCGATGACTTTCGCGCCGCGCAGGAGATGACAGCCTATCTGCTCGAGCTCGGACACACGCGCATCGCCTTCATCAAAGGTCATCCCAATCAGACTGCCAGTGCGCGTCGGTTTGAGGGTTATCAGGCGGCGATGCAGGAAGCTGGCATCGGCGCTGACACAAATCTGATTCATCAGGGCTACTTCACTTACCGATCTGGCCTTGAAGCCACAGAAAAGCTGCTCGCACGTAAGAAACCTCCGACTGCGATCTTTGCGAGCAACGATGACATGGCAGCGGCGGCGATTTCTGTCGCACATCGTCGTGGACTGGATGTGCCTCGGGATCTTTCGGTCGTAGGTTTCGATGACACACCTACCGCGACTACGGTCTGGCCGGAACTCACCACGATTCGCCAACCGATTGCAGCCATGGGTGAGTCTTCGATTGAACTGCTGCTCAGAAGCATCCGACGCAAAGATCGCGAAGCTCGAGTGGTGGTCGATCATGTCGTGGCTCATCAACTCATCAAACGGGATTCAGTGGCACCGCCGCCGAAGACCTAGACGATCTTTCGACGCACACGAAGTCAGGCCAGTAAGAGCGAGGGCGGCACCTGCCGCCTTCTTCGACTTGAGGCAAAACTTCGCAGCCGCTTAGAACCGACCGCGCAGACCTTCGATCACCGTGCGACCTGCTTGGTACTGGGTGAACGTTGCGTTCGAGAACTGGAAGTACGAGGGCTGAGCCAGTCCCCACTGGCCGGACCATAGACAAAGATTGGCTGGACCACAAGCGGTCTTTGGCCTGACCAATTGTAAACAACGCCAGTTACGAGCCAGCACCGAACTTCGGCAGGTTCACCGTCCGGGACGTAGTCAGGTCATTGGTTTGTAAGGACTCTGGCACGGCTTGCCGAGTCAAAGGACATGGACTGTGTCCGGTCAGAATTCGCGGGGTTGAGTACCGCACGATCTGGTAATTCTTACGTTATGCTGCGGCCCGCGTTCGAAACCCAAAAACCGATCCGTCGCGCAAGATCGCGCCAGGGGACTTAGCAATGCCATCGTGGGCTTGGCTCGTTGTTGGCGTCGGCCTGTTCGCCGTTGAGATGTTCGTCGTCGACGCCCAGTTCTATCTGGTCTTCATCGGCGCCGCCGCTGCAATCGTCGGACTGCTGGGTCTCGTCGTCCCCACCCCGGATGCGCTTCAGTGGCTCGTGTTTGCCGTGCTCTCGATCGTGACCATGCTCGGTTTCCGCCAGCGGCTGTATCGACTGGTGCGTGAACGCAGCGGCCATGTCGAACAGCGGCTCACCTTGGGTGATCGTGTGACCGTTCCGACACGGCTCGAATCTGGCCAGACCTGCCGCGTGGATTACCGCGGGTCCTCGTGGACTGCCCGGAACAGCGGCGATGCACCTATCGAGGCCGGTCAGGAAGCCAGCATCAGCCGCGTCGATGGCTTGACGCTGGAGCTGAAGTCTCCTTAAGGCGCGCGCTGAACACGGACGCCGCTTCGATTCGATCAAGAATTCAACTGATAGGGATGCTCAATGGAAACCATGTACGTCGTTTTCGTCGTCGCTGTGCTCGCAGTGATTGTGCTGGCCAAAACAGCCAAGGTCGTGCCTCAACAGACTGCGTACGTCATCGAGAATCTCGGCCGATACAGCCGCACGCTGCATGCGGGTTTTCACATTCTGGTGCCCTTCGTCGAACGCGTCGCCTATCGCCACAACCTCAAAGAGGAAGCGATCGACATTCCCGAGCAGGTCTGTATCACCAAAGACAACGTGCAGGTGGGCGTGGACGGCGTGCTGTATTTGCAGGTGCTCGATGCATCGAAGGCATCCTATGGCATCACTAACTATCGATTCGCGATCATTCAGCTCGCACAGACCACGCTGCGCAGTGAGATTGGCAAGATCGACCTGGACCGCACCTTCGAAGCACGCGGCACGATCAACGCCAACGTCGTCAGCGAGCTCGACCACGCATCGGCATCCTGGGGTGTGAAGGTCCTTCGATACGAAATCAAGAACATCAACCCGCCGAAAGACGTGTTGCACGCGATGGAAAAGCAAATGCGCGCGGAACGCGAGAAGCGCGCCGTGGTGCTGACCTCTGAAGGCGAACGCGACGCCAAGATCAATCAAGCCGAAGGTGAGAAGCAGCGCGTCATCAAGGAATCGGAAGCGAACAAGCAGCTGCAGATCAATCAGGCCCAGGGTCAGGCGGAAGCTATTCTCGCCGTGGCAACTGCGACTGCTGAAGGTCTGCGGCAGGTCGGGGACGCTTTATCTGGCCGAGGCGGTATGGAAGCCATGCAGCTGCGCGTCGCAGAGGAATACGTCAAGCAGTTCGGTAAGCTCGCCGACGAAGCCTCGAGCACGTTGATCGTGCCTGCGACGCTCACTGACATTCCCGCGATGATCGCGATGGCGACCAGCGTCGTGAAGCAACAAACCAAGACCCCCTGAGCGCTAAACGCTGATCGGTGATCCTGGCTGCTGATTCTCGAGGGCGATGTAAGCGCGTTCGAGAGCGCTGCGCAGCTTGGGTTCGCTCCCAAGCGCGCGTGGAATGACCGTGTCCAGATCGATGAACAGCTGCACGTCGTGAGCCGCATCGCCATTGCACGCGCGGCCTACTCCACTCAGCTTCTCCGCATCAGGGTCGACGATCGCAACTCCGTTCTTCGATTGTCGCGCGACGAAACGCATCCATGCTGCAAGCGTCACTGCGAGTCGATTGACGGGACGTCCCGTTTGCAGCGCCTCGGCAATCGTCGTGATCAAACGGACCGGCAGCTTCTTTGAACCGTCCCACGCAATCTGAGCGAGCAGATGGCGAATCGTCGGATTGCGAAATCGAGCCAACAAAGCACTGATGTAACTCGTGACATCCAGGCCCGGCGATGGGCCAAGGCTCGCGGCGAGGTCCTCACGCATGAGCTTCTCGACGAATGTGGCCAGCGACGCATCGCTCATCGCATCGAACACCGTTTCATGACCACGCAGCGAGCCTGCGTAAGCCAGTGTCGAGTGCGCACCATTCAACAATCGCAACTTCGCGCGATCGTAAACGCTGACATCGGACGCTAGCGTCACGCCCACGGAAGCCCAGTCTGCTTCGCGCATGGAAGGTACATCCTCGATCACCCACTGCATGAAGTCTTCGCGTTTGATGGGCCAGGCGTCTTCGACGCCTGTCACCGTAGCCACTCGTTCGCGTAAAGCATCGTCTGTGGCAGGTGTAATGCTGTCGACCATGGTGCGCGGGAATGCCACTTCAGTCTCGATCCAACGGCCGAGACCTGCATCCGAATGTGCAGCGAATGTGGCAACTGCTTTGCGAAGCAATGTTCCGTTGTTCGCAAGGTTGTCGCAGCTGACGACCGCAAACGGCTCTAATCCCAAAGTGCGTCGGCGGCGCAAACCTTCGGCGAGCACGCCGACCAGACTGCGCGGTGCTGCAGGCATCTGCAGGTCATGCACGATATCCGGATGATTGAGATCGAGTGTTCCACTCGGATCAAGGCAATAGCCTTTCTCGGTGACCGTCATAGTCACCATGCGCGTATCGGGCGCACTCAGGCGGGCGAAGACCTGCTCGTGATTTTCTGACGCGACCATCAGCTCGCGAATGGAGCCGATCACACGCATGCGTGATTGGACGCTGAGCTCGTTGAGCACGTAGAGCCCGTCCTGTGGCGCAAGAGCATCGCGAACTCCCGTGCTTTTCAGTGCAATCGCAGAGATTGCCCAGCGCGGATCGTGATGCAACAACGCATCGACATAGGAAGCCTGATGCGCCCGATGAAACGCGCCGGGGCCGAAGTGAACGATCCCGATCTTCGTTGCCGAGCGGTCATAGCCCGGCAAGGATGCGACCTTCACCTGGGTGAGCGTCGCGTCAGTGAGTCTGGGCAACATGGTTATCTCGCGTTGTGAATGAGGTGAGGGCTCTGGGCTCTGGGCTCTGGACTCTGGACTCTGGGCTCGCAATTCTTAGCTCTGCCTAGTGCCTCGCGGCCTTGCGCTCGCCTCAGTGATTGTGTCGCGGCGTCTTCGCGGCCACACCGCGATACTTGATCGCCATTTCCATCACGCCGCCCTTGTCGAGCTGACTGACGGTGGCGCGGTACAGCTCCTGCCATGGCGTGGCGCTCTCAGGCACCGGCGGAATTCCGTCCTTCTTGCGACGCTCAATTTCCTCATCATCAACCAGCATGTCGACGCGTCCCTTGGCGAGATCGATGCGAATCGTGTCGCCGGTTCGCACCCAGGCCAATCCACCGCCCGCAGCACTCTCAGGCGATGCGTTCAGAATGGAGGGGCTGTCTGAAGTGCCTGACTGTCGACCATCACCGATCGTCGGCAGGCTCATGATGCCTCGCTTGAGCAATGCGTCGGGCGGCTGCATGTTCACGACTTCAGCGGAGCCCGGCCATCCGAGCGGACCTGCTCCGCGAATGACGAGCACGCATCGCTCGTCGATGCTCAACGCAGGATCGTTGATTCGCTCCCGATAATCTTCCGAGCCATCGAACACGATCGCGCGGCCTTCGAAGACGTTGTCGTGTGCAGCATCCGAAAGATAGCGGCGACGGAAGTCTTCGGTAATGACGCTCGCCTTCATGATGGCGAAATCGAACAGGTTGCCTCGCAGCACGACGAATCCCGCGCGTTCGCGCAGCGGCTCGTCATAAGGCCGAATCATTTCTCGATCGGCAGTTTCGCGGTTCTCTACGTTTTCACTCAGCGACTTTCCGGTAACCGTCGCAGCGTTGCCGTGC
>JBJMWN010000204.1:0-6064 GCA_045810085.1 Povalibacter sp.
ATCCTGCGGATGATCAGCGCGTCGTCATCCGAGACAAGGATCTTTCATGGCGGCAGATCGATACGAAGGTGGATGAAGCCGTGCTGCATTGCTACGGCGGTATCAAGATCTCGCTATTACGTCTGGGGCCTGACGCCGAGCTGCCAGAGCGACAGACCCCGGGTGGAGAAGAGCTCTTTGTTATCAGCGGATCCGTGGATGTCCCGGCGCTCAATGAGATGAATCTAAATTCTTGGACTTGGCTGAGATCTGCGAAGGAGGAACAGCCCAAACTGACAACGGCGATGGGTGCTGTATTGTGGAGCTCGCGTGGACATCTGCAAATGACTTGAGAAAAACCAATGCACGCTGACTCGCAACCGAGTTTGATACTTCGCCAGTTGGAGCGATCGGGTCCTTTCAGCGAACTGAGTGAACAGGGTAAGGCGATTCTTGTTCAGGGGCTCACGATGCAACGCATCCCGCGCGGCACCGCGATCTTGCACAAGGGACAGGCGATCGCAGGTGCCTACGTGGTTCTCTCGGGCCGCTTACGCGTCTTCACGATTTCATCGGCCGGCGCGGAAGCGACGCTATATTTCGTGGAGCCTGGTGAAGCCTGCATGCTGTCACTGAACTCGCTATTCAATGACGTGCTTTACCCAGCATGGGTGCAGTCAGAAACGCCGAGTTCAGTCGTGCGGATCGCAGGGCCTGTGTATCGCAAACTGTTCGAATCCGAGCGCTACATTCAAGCAATGACGATCAAGGCGCTGTCCTCTTCGATCTATCGATTGATTGAGGAACTGGAGCAAGTTCATTCCAGCGATCACAAGCGAAGACTGGTGAACTTTCTATTGAGTCACGCCGATGCAGACGGAATCTTGCGCACGACTCAGCAACAACTCGCGCGTCATCTAGGCACAACGCGCGAGGTCGTAGCCCGCCTGCTAGCTGCGCTTGCGAAAGGTAAGTTGGTCAAGACACAACGCGGAGCGATTCGCATTGCCGATCTGTTTGGCCTGCGACAGATCTTGAGTACTCGCTGACGCGAGGCGAGTAACAACTTCACTTCCTGCCTTCCGCAGTGGCGCCGCGGTGTACCTGCTTCAGGTCTGAAACGGCACAAAGTGTCTTCAGCGGCAAAATAGAAGCTATGCACGCTTAGTTCTGGCGAGATATCTGGTGCAGCTTCGGCTATGCGCAGTCACACCGCGTAAGTCGCAATGCCACTCACACATTGACGGCGTAGGCTGCGGCGTTCAGCGGGTAAGAAGCGGCGGCCTGATCTCTGATACTCGATCAGGATGATTGACGCTGACTTTCCTTCCGCGCGGGAGTTCACATGTCGCTCGGACGTTTCTTCGGCGTGCTCTTCGGCATCCTCGGTGCTGTGCTGCTTTCCCTCGTGCTCTACATCACCTTCGGCGATCTCAGTCGACACAAAGGGCGCATCGAAGCATTGGTCACGCAGAGTGTCGGGCGGCCCTTCGCTATCGATGGTCCGTTCAAGCTGAAGATCATTCCTGTCGTTGATGTGAGCGCCGAACGCGTTCGTCTGGGCAATGCGCCGGGCGGCTCACAACCGCAAATGGTCGAAGTCGGCAAAGCTGCCGTGCAGATTGGTTTGTGGTCACTCATCTCGGGGCCGCCCGATGTCCGCTCATTCGAACTGAGCGACGCGACCTTGTTGCTGGAGCAAGGACCCGACGGCAAAGGCAACTGGGTCATGGGCGCGCCGAAGCCGGATGAGGAAAATGAATCCGAATCGGAAACTGATACTCGTGCGGTCCACGTCCCGGTCGTGATCCGCAGCGCGCAGTTGAGCAACGTGCGTCTTATTTATCGCGAAGCGAAAAAACCGGATCGCGTGGTGCAACTCGACAAGCTGAGCATCACACCTGGCAAGGAAGATCTGCTGGCGTTGGACGGGGAGGGCAAAGTCGACGCATATCCACTCGCGTTGAACGGTGAGGTCGGGCCACTGAAATCGCTGCTGTCAGCACGCGATATGCGCATGGCAATGCAGGTGTCATTGGGCAAGATGGCACTGGATCTCAAAGGTGTTATTGGCACGCTCGACCCGCTCGATGGCGCTGACCTGACGCTCAAGGTCGAACACCCGGAATTGGGCGGCATGCTCGAGAAGCTGAATCTTCCAGTCGTCGCGAGCGGCCCTTTGCAGATCGAGACACGATTGAAGGATGCCGGCGCACTCACGCAACTGAACTTCAATGCGAAGGTCGGCGATATCGAGGCCAGCGCGAAGGGCACGCTCAAGGCATTGAGCCTGGTCGGATCCGATCTGAAGCTGGAAGCCACTGCCGCAGATGCGGCACGCCTCGCCAAGGTGTTCGACGTGAGCGGTGTGCCTGCTGCGCCGCTCACAGTCACTGGTCACACGGTGCACTCACGCAAGGAAATAAAATTCGATGCGCTGACTGCAACCCTCGCGGATGCTTCCGTGCGTGCCGATGGCAGCATGCGACTCACCCGTGATCGCAAGACCGCGCTTCGTTTCAAGCTGGCGGCTGCGAGCCTGGCAAAGCTGCGCGATACGTTGCCGGAAATGAAAGTCTCGGCAAGCGGCGCCTTCGAATCTGTGAAGGACCGTCTCGAGCTGAAAGATCTGCAAGCCACCTTGGGCAAGACTCAACTCGCAGGCTCGCTGCTGCTGAGTGGCGGTGCCAAACATATCGAGGCACAGCTGTCGTCGCCGCGTGTCGACCTCACGCCTTTCTTCCCCCAGGAAAAGCCCGCTGATGCAGCCGCGGCAGGGACTACGTCGCCGACGAAAAAAGCAGCGTCGAAAACTGAAAAGACTGAACCGAAGAATAAATACGTGTTCAGCGAGACGCCGTTGCCTCTGAAGAAAATGAAAGACACCGATGCGAAGCTGCATCTGGCCTGCGGCGAACTGGTGCTCGGTGATCGGTCAATCAAAAATCTCGACGGAAATCTGCATGTCGATCACGGAAAGATCGCCTTCGACATGCGCGCAGCAGGCACGCATGAAGGCACGCTGCAAGGTGTCGGTACTTTCGCAGCTGCTGATGATGGGACGGCAAATCTCGATCTGAAAATCGATATCGACAAGTTGCGGGCAAATCTTGGAAGCGAAGGGTTGGCGCCTGCTGATGTCCCGCCGCTCAGCCTGGCAATCAACATGAAGATTCACGGCAGCTCTCCACGGCAGATGGCATCGGGCGCGAATGGACAACTGCTGCTGACGCAAGGTGCAGGTCGTACCAAGAGCGGTGTCATCGCCGCGTACGGTGGGGGTGTCCTCGGACAGCTCGCGCAGAAGCTCAATCCTTTTGCGAAAGACGATCCGTTCATGAAGCTCGATTGCACCATCGCACGCGCAGACATCGTCAACGGCCAGGTCACCGTGAAGCCAATGTTGCTGCAGACCGAGAAGGTCACCATCACCGCTCACGGCACCATCGATCTGCACACCGAGAAGCTGTTGCTCGATTTCAATACCCGCCCGCGCGAAGGCATCGGCGTGAGCCCGGGTATGTTCACCAACCCGTTCATTCAATTGCAGGGAACATTGGCGAGTCCAACGGTTGGTGTCGGTGCGAAGGGCGTGGCATCGGGTGCAGTGGCAGCAGCTACCGGCGGCGTGTCTGTGGTTGCTGGCGGCATGGTTGATCGGGCGCAAGGCGAAAAGGATCTTTGCGGTAAGACGCTGGCAGAAGCATCACAGCCTGCCGAGACAACAAAAGCCGCTGCTCTGTGATCGGCGGCGTTCGACGCTAAGCGGCTGAAAGCGCCGACACACGCGATCGATTCCACTTACGCGATCGCCGCAGTCCGATCGACGAGTGGCGCGAGTACGCTGCGCAATCTCGGCAACAATAAACATCATCGGGGGCGTCATGCGTTCACTTGCGAAAGTAGTCATCGCGTTGGGTCTTTCAGCGATTTCCCTGCTGAACATTGGGGCCGCGAATGCTGCCTCACCGGAGGAAGAGTTCATCCAGGCGGGCGAGCCGATGAAGAAGATCGGTCCGGTGCTCGCCAATCTGTACGAGGAGTATCAGAGAGCCGCCGATAAGAAGGCGTTCAAATCACGCAGTAGCCTCGTGAAAGTTGCGAACGGCAGAGTGGGCGTCGATCTGTACGCAGCAGATCCGGTGCTGCTGCAACGTGACCTCATCGCACTCGGTGCGACGAGTATCAAATCACGAGGCCCGCTATTCAGTGCCGTCGTGCCAGTCAGTCAGCTCGGTGCACTGGCTTCACTATCGTCCTTGCGCTTCGTGAATCCCGCGCTCGCCAAAGTACAAGTGGCGTCGCAGGGATCGGTTGTCAGCCAGGGTGACGTGAGCCTCGGATCCAATCGAGTTCGGGCCACAGGACTGGACGGAACGGGAGTCACGATTGGTGTCATGTCGGATAGCTACGAGTGCAATCCGCCCGCGTTTGTCCCGGGAAATCCCACGACAACCGCTGAAGAGGACGAAGCGAGCCAGGATGTACCGCCGAATGTCGAGGTGCTGGACAACGGTGAGTGTCCGTCGACTGATGAAGGCCGCGCGATGGTGCAGCTCGCGCACGACGTTGCGCCAGGTGCTGCGCAGAAATTCCACACCGCGTTCAACAGCCTGATCGATTTCTCGCTCGGCATGCTCGAGCTGCGCGAAGCGGGCGCCGACATCATCGTCGATGACGTGATCTACTATGCAGAGAACATGTTCTCCGATGGCATCGCAGCGCAGGCCGCAGATCTCGCAGTTGCCGATGGCGCGGCGTACTTCTCGTCCGCCGGCAATCAGGCGCGATTGTCCTACGAACAGGCCTATCGCGAAGTCGTGGTGCCCACGAACGGCAGCGGCAACGTTGGCGGCAACGGCAAACCGTTCGTGTTGCGCGCTCATGATTTCGATCCGGGCCCCGGCGTCGATACGCTGCAGAAAGTTCATGTGACGCAGGCGAATGGACAGGCCGTCATACTGTTCAGCTTCCAGTGGGATCAGCCGTTCCTTTCGTCGACGACATTCGCGCACCTCACCGATCCTACCGGCACGTCGCAGCCACGCGGTGCAACGGGCGATCTCGACATCCTGATCTACGACAGCAAGGGTCATCTGGTACCGCGTTGTCCGCCAGGTGTCGCGACGGGAATCACGTGCCAGCTTTCCGGCACACGCAACATTGGTGGCGATGCAGTCGACATCGGTGTACTCGCGGTGACCGGGCCCAAAGACAAATCGGGTGACTACTTCATTCGCCTGGTGCATGTCGCGGGAGCAGCGCCGCAGCATGTGAAATACGTGGCGTTCGAACTCGCAGGGACTCTCGATATCGTCGAGCACGATACTCAGAGCGGCACAGCGTACGGACATCCGAATGCACGCCATGTCGCCGCCACGGGCGCGAGTTCGTGGTACCTCACCGAGGAGTTCGACCGATATTTCTCCACGCTCGTCAACGACACTCCCGGCGCGTGCATTCCTGCGTGCCTGAATGACTTCTCATCCGCAGGTGGCATACCGATCTATCTCGACAAGTACGGTGTACCTCTCGGTGCACCTGAGCTTCGCGAGACACCACGTGTCACGGGGCCGGACGGTGGCAACACCACGTTCTTCTACGCGGACTCTTCGTTCGACGATGACGATGGTGACGGATGCAACAGCCCCACCAGTACGTTCATCACTCCTTGTCTCGACAACCCGGCAGATGAGTTGCCGAATTTCTTCGGCACATCAGCGTCGGCTCCGCACGTGGCTGGTGTGGCTGCACTGATGCTGCAGAAGAACGGCGGCCTGGCTCCGGAGCAGGTCTACGGAATTCTGAGTAACACTGCTGAAGACATGACCAAGCGGGAAGTGCTGGTCGTACCCGGTCCGGGTAATTCGGTGTTCTCGCCATTGCCGGCCGGCTTCGACTTCGAGTCCGGACAGGGCTTCGTGGACGCAGCAGCAGCGGTGGGCGCGACGCCTGCGCCCTGAAGTCATTTCGGGTTTTTGAAGAAGGGCGGGCAGATGAATCACATCTGCCCGCCACTGGACTACCGATTCGCTGGTCTCATCAACGTCCTGTCAGCATCGTGAACGGACGCGCTCGCGATCTC
>JBJMWN010000205.1:0-3712 GCA_045810085.1 Povalibacter sp.
GCGCCGTACAGCATCGGATCGGAAGTCGTGGCGGTCTCGGGGCCCGAAACTTCGCTGAGCCAGTAGTAGTACGCGCTACCGAAGAACATGCCACTGTTGAACGTCGCTGCGAGACCTTCCGGATTGACGTCGTTGTCCCAGAACAGGCTCTGGCCGGGCTTGAAGAACGGCTGCTTCATCTTGCCGCCGATCAGATCGCCCCAGCTCGCATACTTCCAGTCGAAGTAGGCAGTATCGAGATCCAATGCCTTGCGCGAGAAGACGTTCGTGAGCGTCTGGTTGCCCGAGCGCGGATCGGAGCCTTCCGTCGTCGTGAAGCCGAACCCGACCGTGATGGTATCCGTGGCTTTGACCGTGGTGTTGATGCGTGCACGGATACGATCGCGATGACGATCGGCAGTGTTCTGCGCACCCGCCGCATTGACTGCGTCATCAACAATGTTCTCGTTGCGATAGCGGAAGTCCCCCGTGATCGCGACCCTGCTGGCCCAATCCGCGCCTTTCACCTTGCCCACATCGACTGCGGTGGTCGCCGCATCCTTGCGCAGGCCTTTGGTTTCGGCTTTCAGATAATCGGTCTGCGATTTGAGGCTTTCGTTTTCGCCCTTGAGTTCGTTGTTTTCCTGTTCGAGCTTGTCGACGCGTTGCATCAGCGTCTGCAACTGCTCGCGAATCTGCGCCAGATCGTCAGCGCCGGCGGCCATCGCGCCTGCAGGCACATACGACAACGTGGCCGCAACTGCAGTGGCAATCAGCATGTTCTTCACTGTAACTCTCCGATCGTTGGTTGTAAGACGTGCGACAGAAATCTGGCGACGGCGCTCACCGCTGTGATGACGTCGGCCGTTGTCGTACGAACGTTATACGTCCGGCTTGTTACAGAAACGTTGCAGTGCGAGCGCGGGCGTGCGTTGCGATTTGTGACAACGAAATGACGAACAGCGAGCGTTGCTCAGGCGGTCATGCCGGTGTCGAGACGTTCTGCGTCGGCACGCGACATCAAACGATGTCCCGGGAAATGACAGGTGAAGGTACTGCCGCGACCTTCGACACTTTCGATCTGCAGCATTGCATCGTGGCGCTGCAATGCATGTTTGACGATCGCGAGACCGAGACCCGAACCACCAAGCTCGCGCGATCGACCAGAGTCGACGCGATAGAAACGTTCGGTGAGCCGTGGAATGTGCTCCTCGGCAATGCCCATACCGGTGTCGCGCACGGAAAGGTGACCTCCTTCCGAATCGGTCCACCAACGCATTTCGATCAGTCCCTCGCGCGGCGTGTACTTCACCGCATTGGAGAGCAGGTTCGACACGATCGAATGAACCTCGCTCTCCACTCCGAGCAGCCGTTCCTCGCTTTCGATTCGCACGGTAACTTCTCGTGGCCGCTGCTCGAGAGACATGACCTCCCTGCGCAGCATCGCGAGCATGCCGCCGATATCGAGTGGCCGATCGATCTGCCGTCGTTCACCTGATTCGAGTTTCGAAAGCTCCAGCAGATCGTTGATGATGCTGCTCATGCGCTCGGCCTGTCGCCGCATCTCGAGTACGGGTGAATTCCAGGCCGGATCCAGATTCTGATCATCCGCCAGTGCGTCGAGATAACCTGAGATGACGGTCAGCGGCGAGCGCAGTTCATGAGAGGCATTCGCAACGAAGTCTTTGCGTATGGACTCGACGCGCATCTCGCGACTCACATCCCGCACGATCAGTAGCTGCCGTGGCGATCCGCGAGTACGCACCACGTGAAAAGCAAGATGATGGCCACCGTTGCTGGGCTCGTACACGACTACACCTTCGACAGGATGACCGTGGCGCAAGTACTCGACGAAAGCGGGATGTCGCACCAGGTTTTCGATGCGAATGCCAAAGTCCCGCTTGCGATGCAGATTGAGCCATCCGGTCGCGCGCTGATTGAACCAAAGAATTTCGTGTTCAGGACCGAGAAGAATTGCGCCTTCAGGCATCGCAGTCGTCAGATGACGGAATTCGCGCAATAGACCGGTGACTTGCGAACGGTGATAGTTCTTGCGGCGATACAGCCGGTCGATGATTGCGATGACTTCGCCCCACGGACCGCTGATATCGGGTGGCGGTTCATGCCGCCGATGGCGCAACCAACGCTCCAGGCGCAGCAAATTCCAGATCTGGAAGAACAGGTAGACGCCAAAGACGATTGCGAGCGTCATCGCGAGATGGCTGGTGAGCAGGCCAATCGCGCACGCGATGAGGACAACGATGGCGACCTTCGTTACCGCTTGCCATCCCGTCGATGCCAATCCGCTGAGCAACTTCACGCGATCAATCCTGATTCAAGTGAGCGGCATGGGAACGTCGGCACTCCCGTCCCGAACGGGACGCAGAGTGAGAGCGAGCTATTCGGCTCGCGTAGAAAATCGATAGCCGGAGCCACGCACCGTCTGAATGAACCGATCGTAGTCGAAGGCTTCCAGCGCCTTACGCAAGCGGCGGATGTGCACATCCACAGTACGCTCTTCGACGTAGACATTGCCGCCCCAAACGCGATCCAGTAACTGCGTGCGACTGTACACCCGTTCCGCGTGCGTCATGAAAAACGACAACAGCCGATATTCCGTCGGGCCAAGTTGCACGGTCCGATCACCCACGGTCACTCGGTGGCTCGCAGCATCGAGCACCAGTCCCTCGGCTTCGATCACTTCTTCATTGCTGCCGTTCGGTGAACGACGCAGCACGGCATTGATGCGCGCGAGCAGTTCACGAGGCGAGAACGGCTTGGTGACGTAGTCGTCCGCCCCGCTGTCGAGCCCCATCACCTTGTCCTGCTCTTCGGCTCTGGCGGTCAGCATGATCACAGGCACTTCCTGCGTTTCCTTGTCACGCTTGAGCGCTCGCGTCAGTTCGAGACCGCTCATCTCGGGCAACATCCAATCGACGAGCACGAGATCGGGACGTCGGTCCGCAATGCTGGCTCGTGCGGCGCTGATGTCGGCAGCTTCCCGGACCTCGAAGCCGCTGCGACGCAATCCGAATGCAATCATTTCGCGGATCGGTCGCTCGTCTTCTACGATCAGGATCTGTCTGGCTGTCATGAACTGCTGGATGTACGGACTTAAGTGTCGGGAACATTACAACAATCGATTATTACAGTTCGGTGAAACGCCGCTCGAAGTGTGGCAAATACGCAGGACGGTCACGATTTCTTCGCCACGGCGACGTTGTCACGCAAGTAAACAGGCTGGGCGTCGGTGGCAGATCGACCCAATCCCCGCGCCAACTCCCATTCCCCGAGTACGGCGATATCGCTCGCTCTTGGCAGCACCTGTGACTGGATGGGAATGTTCGAGAAGCGTTCGTTCAAGATCGGATAAGCAGCGAAACCGGTACCCGCAGCCACGGTCGGCGACTTATCGAACATACCGATCATGTCTGGCTTACTCACGTGCTCCGATCCGAGCGCGACGACGTGTTCACCATCGGCTTCGAACATGCCCCAGTAAATTTCCTGCATGCGCGCGTCCATACACACCAGGACCCGTGCGCCCGGTTGCGCGACCTGCTGTGCGACTGCTGCCAGATTTGAAACCCCGACCGTCGGCAGAGCCGCACCGAACGCAAGTCCCTGCACGACGCCCACGGCAATGCGAACGCCCGTGAATGCGCCCGGCCCGCGTCCGTAAGCAATGCCGTCCAATTGGCGCAACGTGATTCTCGCTTCCAACAAAACTTCT
>JBJMWN010000206.1:0-3044 GCA_045810085.1 Povalibacter sp.
CTTCATGAGAGCACCGTATGTCAGGGTTTCGCGTTGCGATCATTCGCGCATCCATCGCTCGATGAGGACATTGACCGCGTCGGCGGCGCGTATTGCAGCCAGACGGTGTTGGTCCTCCTTGGGAATGTCACAGCCGTGGCCGAACTAATGTCAAAGTTAACTGTTCGATGCACGACACGCGGTATGCGCCCGATTGACCGCATCGGCCTTGCACCTCAGACGTACCCGATTGATAGCAAGCACGAGGCAGTGCTGCAGCAAGGAAGCAACCATGCATTCAGAGGATTTAACGCAGCTCCGAGCGAAAATTCAGCAAACGATCGATCCCGCGCGACTCGATGGGCTCACGCCAACAGTTGAGCCAATGCATCCAGACTGCTACCGATTGCGTCAGGCGCCTGTCCGAGTCGTTCAACCTCAGCGCCGGTTCGATTGTTCCAGAACACGGGATAGCCGAACCATTTCGCACCGGCGACATCCCAACCCGCGAATGCCACGAAGAGGATCTCGTGCTTCTGCAACTTGAGAACCTGCGTGCCGAGTTCATAGGCGCGCGGATCGGGCTTGTAGGTTTTCACCCGCTCGGTGCTGATGACCTCATCGAGCGAGGATTCAAGCCCTGAGTTTTTCAGGCCTGCCATCAGGATCTGCGGTGTCGCGTTGGACAGGAAGGCGAGCTTGCGTCCTGAAGCTCGGAGCGCTCGCAGTGCCTGCGGGACTTCGGGCCAGCACTTGAGTTTCAAATACTCGTTCATCAACTCGTCGCGCTGCGATTGAGACATGTCAACCTTGAGCGTCAGTGCAGCATGTTGAAGCGCATCCTCCGTCACTCTCCAGAAATCCTGGTAGCGACCTGCCGCAACGCGCAGCCACTGATATTCAAACTGTCGGTCCCGCCAGTGCTGCGCGAATTCTGGTCCGCGCCCGGGAAACAGGCGATCACATGCCGCGAAGATCGGTCGTGGATCGAGAATCGGAAAGGCGTCGAACGCGACGGCGCGAATCTTTTGCCACGAGTCCTCCGCGGAAGCTCTTGTCGTGAACGTGCTCGCGAAAGCGATTGACCTTGTCGTTTCCAAGAACACGCGGCGACTGATCTGCACCTGAATCTCCAAGAGCACTTACAAGAAGAAAGATGGGAGCACTATCGGACGTCCGCGGCTGCAGGCGTGTGTTCTGGCCAGGCTCCGTGCCACAACACGACCCGATAGCCGTCGCGATCCTCGAAGGTGTGCCCGCGAAGATTCCAATAGGGACTGAACGACACGCTTCGAGTGAACCCGGCTGCTTGCATGGATTCGCACATGCGTTGCCACGTGGTGAATTGAGGCACGTAGAACACCACAAGATCTTCCACTGTCGGAGTCGGCGTGATCGGATGCTTCCGATGGCGCGTGAATTCGAAGTGATATCCGGCCTCGCGATGCGCCAGCATCACCCCATCGAACCCCTCGTGGTCTTCGAATCGGCCGACGACCTCGAGACCCAGTCCTTCTCGGTACATCGCTTCTGATCTGGTGAGATCGCCGGCGGGTCGCGCGATACGCAATTGATAGGAGCTGTCCATCGTCAGCGCTCGATACCTTCCGACTCCATCATGTGCAACAGAGGAAACGGACGGCCCGCATCATCGACAGCAGAGCGTCCCACAACTTCAAAGCCGCTCACCTTGTAGAACTCGATCGCTCCGATATTTTGCTCGTTGACATCGACGGCCAGACGACACCTGAGCTTGCTGCGCGCGTGCTCGATGAGCGCTCTGCCGCCGCCCCGCCCTGTCCACTCCGGCGCGATAAAGAGCGAGTCGATGCTGTTTCTGCTCAGACCCATGAATCCGATCGGCTCGTCGGTGCTCGCACACAGAACCGACAAGCTCGCATTGGACATCACGTAGTCGCGGACGAGCGGCAACAACGTCTGGATATCTGCTTCCGTCAGAAATGAATGCGTCGCACGCACTGAACGCAGCCAGATATCTATCAGCGCATCGGACTCACTGCTCCTGACACGACGTATGTACATGACAACCGCTCAGCCACTCTGAGTTGCCGCTGCTGTACCCAGTGCGAGCGGCGCAGACAAGCTCATGCGCATCGCGACTCGATGCCGCATCGGAAATCCCGCCGCCGCCTCCGCGCGCAATATTTCGCTCAAGGCGAACGGCATCTCATCAGCTCCGATCATCGTGAAGCCCAAACGCGAGTAGTACGGCGCATTCCATGGCACATCAGCAAAGGTGGTGAGGGTGAGCGCCGGGGAATTCTTTGCACGGGCCCAATGCGCGACATGCTCGATCAGCTGAGCCCCCAATCGCCGGTGCGCGAACCGCGGATGAATATGAAGCTCCTGCACGTGCACGGCACCTGCGATGTCACGCGCCATCAGAAAACCCACGGGCACGTGTCCATGGGCAATGACCCAAACGTGATCGCGTGCAGGATCGATGTTCGCCGACGTATTCGGTTGGCTCGCCAGAGCGGCATACGAAGTGTCCAGGAATAGCGTCCCCGCTGCGTCTTCAATCTCCGGCAGGACTGCGAGATCGCGTTCCGTTGCTTGACGAATTGAGTACATGAGTTTGCAGGTGAGTGATCGACCTGGATAAGACCTGTCGGTGTCACAATTTATTTCCATGCCGGTCGGTGCAGTTCACGCATCACCGAGCAGATAGCGAAGTCCAAATCACCTCAACCGCTCGATCGCTGCTCGGATGTTCGAAATTTGTTCGGACACCCCGCCCGATGCCGCGGTATCTTGCGCACGAGTTTTCCTTGCGAGACCACCCGTTGATGAACACGCCGACTTCCACCTCGACTCCGCAGTTCTCCAGCTACCAGAAGGTGGTCATCGCGATGCTCGCGTTCCTTCAGTTCGCTGTCATTCTGGATTTCATGCTGATGTCGCCACTCGGCGCCGTGATCATGCCTGCGCTGTCTATCACTCCTGTGCAGTTCGGATTGGCGGTCTCTGCGTACGCATTCGCTGCGGGTGTTTCGGGCCTGCTCACGGCGGGATTCGCGGATCGATTCGACCGCAAGCGGCTC
>JBJMWN010000207.1:0-3270 GCA_045810085.1 Povalibacter sp.
GCGGCTCGCGGTCTCGCTGATCGTACCGCCAACTGTGCAAATCCTGCTCTTCGGCTTCGCATTGAACTCGGAGGTTTCGAATCTTCGACTGGGAATCATAGACGAATCGCGATCGCCGGAAAGCCGTGAACTGATCGCATCCTTTACGGAAAGCAAGAGCTTCCTGGCGGGCGGCATGTTTGTGGACATGCGTGACCTGGAAGCAGCAATCAGCCGCAGCCGTTTGGATGCCGGACTGGTGATCCCAAGTAACTTCACTGACCGCATCCGACGGGGCACTCCTGTCGATGTGCAACTGGTCCTGAACGCGGTGAATGCCAATACCGCCGCTATCGGTCTCGGTTATGCGCAGGGCATTCTGCAGAGTTACAACCGGAGTCTGTTGGCCGACGGCCTGCGACCCGTTGCCATCAGCGTGAGCCCACCTGGGCAGATCGTATCTCGTACTGCGTTTCTGTACAACCCGGGGTTGGTTTCTTCGTGGTTCATCGTCACCGGAACTTTCGGAGTGCTGCTTATCTTGAACGGTTCCCTTGTGGCATCTACCGCGATGATCAAGGAACGCGAAGCGGGCACAGTCGAACAACTGCTTATGACTCCTGCGGGCACGACGGAGATCATTCTCGCGAAGATCACGCCCTTGTTTCTGTTGATGCTGATCATGGTGCTGATCGCAATGACGCTGATGCGATTTGCGTTTCACGTGCCCCTGCGCGGCAGCTTGCTGCTGGTAGTGGCCGCAGCTGCGCTTTGCATATTGTGCGGGATCGGCATCGGCACCTTCGTTGCAACGTTCACGCGATCCGCACAGCAGGCACAGTTGATCGCGTTCTTTATCAATCCACCTCTTGCTACGCTTTCCGGTTCGCTGACGCCCGTGGAAGCTATGCCCCACTGGCTGCAGCCGGTCACTGTCTTCAACCCGATCCGACACTTCGGCGTCATCACGCGCGCTACTCTCATCAAGAGCGCCGGCCTGGATACGTTATGGCCGAACTTCCTCGCGCTGATCGCCTTCGCCGTTGTCCTGGTCTGGCTGAGCGTGTGGCGGTTCCGAAAACAACTTGGCTGAGACCACTCGAATGAATGCACTCATCGTTTTAGTTTTTCTCGTGGCCGCATCGGCGGCCGCTCAGACTCCACAAGCCGTGCAACTGCCGCTATCCGGGCGTGCCGGGCAGAATGGCGGCGTCGTGGTGAACCAGGCGACTACACCCGGCGTGACCAGCAGTGTCAATACGCTGAATACCAATGTCCAGGTACAGGGACCGTATACGGGTAGCGCGGCTATCGGAGCGATCGTCGGTCCACTGACGCTTCGCGACGCGATTCGTCGTGGCCTCGCGCACAACCTCGGCAGCATCGGCCTGAATAATGCACTCAGGCAGTCACAAGGTCAGAGCCGCGTTGCTCGAAGCGGATTGCTTCCAAATCTCAATGCGAGTCTGCGAGAAAACCTTCAACAGATCAACCTCGCGGTTTTCGGATTCAACCTGCCTAATGCGCCATCTATCGTGGGTCCGTTCAACTACTTCGATCTGCGCGCGACGCTTACGCAAACCATTGCGGACTTCACCACGCTCAATAACTATCGTGCGAGCAAGTCGAACGCGGAGGCAGCGGCGCAGGCGGCCGAAGACGCGAAGGATCTGGTTGTATTTGCTGTGGCGGGCGCGTACCTGCAGGTGCTCACATCGCAGGCTCGCATGACGTCGGTGCAGGCGCAGATCGAAACTGCGGGCGCGATTTTCAAGCAGCTTCAGGAACAGCGGAGCGCCGGTGTAGTCGCGCAAATCGATGTGAACCGAAGTCGAGTGGAGTTGCAGACGCAGCAACAGCGGCTCGTGTCGTTGCAGAATGACCTCGGAAAGCAGAGGATCAACCTCGCGCGGCTTGTAGGCTTGACCCCCTCCGCTGATCTTCAACTTGCCGATGCAATTCCGTTCACGCCCGCGCCCGAGTTGTCGTTGGACCGAGCGCTTCAACAGGCTCGAGAATCACGCGCGGATTTGAAGGCAGCCGAGGCGCAACTCGTAGCGGCTGAGCGTGCACACGCCGCAGCACGCGCGGAGCGTCTTCCTTCGCTGGCAGTCTCGGCAGATTATGGTGTCATTGGCAAGAACCCGTCCGATTCGCACGGCACCTTCACTCTCATCGGGAGCCTGCGGATACCGATCTGGCAAGGTGGCCGGACCGAGGGATCGATCCAGCAGGCCAGTGCCGCGTTCGATCAGCGCAGGGCTGAACTCGAAGATCTCAAGGGACGTATCGAGGGTGATATTCGTTCGGCATTCCTTGATCTGGAATCGGCGAGTAGTCAGATGGATGTGGCGCGTACGAATCAGGACCTCGCTCGAGAAACTTTGCGGTTGAGTCGCGAACGGTTTGATGCGGGGATCACGACGACGGTCGAAGTGATTCAAGCGCAGCAAGCGATTTCGGCCGCAGACCTCGACTACATCACCACAGTGTTTGCGCATAACCTCGCCAAGCTGACACTGGCACGGGCACTCGGAAAGGCTGAAGAGAACCTTGCTCGCTTTCTCCCGATGCCCTGAGTGCGTGGGCTGATGAGCTGGATTTTGTTGAGGGCTCGCCTCGGGTCGTAGTTTAGAGTGGAAAAGATGATCCGGGTTTGTGTGTTGGTTGTAATCACGCGAGCTATGTGTGCGGCGCAGGAAGGCTCGCAAGTCTTCATATTCCGATGTATGCAGTGCGCTCGTTTAGCGCGACTGGGCCGACGATCGCCGACGGCATGCTTTATGTGAGCTCGGGATATCGTGGGCAGGGAATGCCAGGGAATGTGTTGCTTGCGTTGTCAGCGAAGTAGGTGGAGCTTGTCGATGAGACTTATATTTTGGATGCTGCTCGCGCTTTCGCTTCCGGCGACGGCCAAGAACCTGGACATCTACGTTATTGATGTTGAGGGCGGCAAATCGGTGTTGTTCGTGTCGCCATCGGGCGAGTCGATGCTTTTCGATGCCGGATGGCCCGCATCCAACGCACGGACCTCCTCTACGGATCGTATCGTCGAGGCTGCGAAAGCGGCAGGCCTCAAGCAGATTGATTACCTCGTTATTTCGCATTTCGACGTCGATCACATGGGGGACGTTCCCGAACTGGCCAGCAAGTTCCCTGTGCGTCACATTCTCGATCACGGCGTTATCCCGACACCTGCGCCGGACGCTCGTGGCGGGGCGGCGCAACGCGTGGCGGCGTACGTTGCGGTCCGTGAAAGATTGGGTGCAACGGTTCTTAAGCCGGGCGATA
>JBJMWN010000208.1:0-7564 GCA_045810085.1 Povalibacter sp.
AGCACAATCTGCACGTGAATTCTCGGGCTCTTGCCCGCTTTCGTTAAATAACTCCAACTAGACGCCGGAGCGTTCGCGATGTCGAAACACTTTCGCCTTGTGCTGCTGTCCCTTCTCGGCTTGCTCGCCACGACCGCGGCGCGCGCTGAACAATTCAGCGTTGCGTTGTTCACGAAGACTGCTGGCTGGCACCACGAATCGATTCTCCAAGGCGTCGAGGCGATTCGTCACCTCGGCGAACTGCACGACTTCAAAGTTTTCTGGTCTGAAGACCCCACGCGCATTTTCAAAGACGAGGAACTCAAGAAGTACAAGGTGGTGATCTTCCTGAGCACCACAGGCGATGTCCTCAACGATGAGCAGCAAGCGACGTTCGAGCGGTACATCAAGGCAGGCGGCGGATTCGTCGGTATTCACGCCGCGGCGGACACCGAATACGACTGGCCCTGGTACAACAAGATGGTCGGGCACATGTTTCACATCCATCCTCTGGTGCAGACCGCGACGATCAAAGTCGAGGATGCGAACTTCCCCGGCATGGATCGGTTCGCCAAACGATTTCTTTGGACCGAGGAGTGGTACGAGTTCGATGCCGCGCGCGGCAAGCTTCACTATCTGCTCAGCGTGGACGAGAAGACGTACAAGCCGGATGCGGATTGGGGCCCAAGGGGGAAAGGCAAGGGCATGGGCGCCTTCCATCCGCTCGCGTGGTACCAGGAGTACGACGGCGGCCGCGCGTTCTACACGGCGCTGGGTCATCTGCCGGCGACCTGGAGCGATACCAACTTCCAGCATCACGTATACGGCGGCATTTACTGGGCCGCGACCGGGAACGGATTTACTGCCAACTGATTCGTGATTCGATGCATTCGCCTCTGCAGAGGCGGCCAAGTCAACGAGATACCAACTGAACAGACGTGAACAGTTGGTGTCCTCGGCTTTGGCTTGACTAGCTGCCGCTCTGATATTGGATGCACGCCAACGTAGTCGATGGCCGTTAGCGCTGGAACCTTAAGAGCACGCATCCCGTTCAACGCTCGGATCACTCGAGCGAGGTGGGATATGAAAACGGTGCATCTGTTCGTGTTTGACACGCTTTCAGATTGGGAGCCGGGCTTCGCGATTGCTGGGATCAACAACCCACAGTTTCAACGCGAGCCTGGGCGCTACCAGGTACGAACTGTTTCGATCGCAGGAAAGCCTGTCACCACTGCTGGAGGGGTGAAGATCCAGCCCGATGCAGCGCTCGAATCGATTGATGTGCACAGCAGTGCCATGTTGATTCTACCCGGCGGAGCGCTTTGGGATCAGGGCGGAAACATGGAGGCAGTGCAAGAAGCGCAACGGCATCTGAATGCCGGTGTGCGAGTCGCAGCTATCTGCGGTGCCACAGCGGGTCTCGCTCGAGGTGGTCTGCTCGATGCACGAAAGCACACAAGCAACGCGCGTGAGTACCTCGCGGCCAGCGGCTACCGCGGTGCGCACCTGTATCAGGACAGCCCTGCAGTGGATGACGATAACGTGATCACTGCGTCCGCCATGTCATCGCTCGAATTTGCGCGTGCAATATTTTTAGCTCTAGATCTGTATGAACCTGACGTGCTCGACGCTTGGTACAACTTGTTCTCGACTGGAAAGCCTGAGTACTTCAGTGACTTGATGGCGGCCGCTGGAAACGGAGCATCGAGCGAGTCGCGATCGCAACCTTCGTGAATCGTTAGCGCCGAGCTCGGAACAGATCACAGACGTCGCAAGAACGTCCTCAGCGAGGACACCATCGATCGCACGAGGACGATGTGGCGGCTCGGCGAGGACACTCATTAATCGGGTGGAATGAGATAGATGATTGTCCTCGGCTTCCGCTCAATCAGCGCTTCTTCAAAGCGCGATAAGGAAGGGTAGTCGCAAAGCTGCGGTGCAGAGTGAGCCGCAGCGTTGAAGACAAAGTAGCTGAGGGCGGCGGTGCTGTGGAGCGTCGATGCTCTCTAAGGCGTCACAGTCGAATGATCGATCACAGGAAGCAGACCACCAATCTCTCCTGACGGATGCTTTGCTGTCGGCACGTTCATGAACCAAGTGCCTTCGTTGTACCCAGCAGTGAACAAATATCCCCACGCGGCGGGATTGCCGTCTTCATCCGGCCTGAGCAGAAACAGCACGTTCGATATGGTTACATCGCCCGGACCGCGTTGCACAGCGATTCCCGTGATGTCACTCAATCCGATCGTCCGCGCATTGATCCGAAAGGTTTGCTCGGTGCGGTCTTCAAGGATCGAAACAATCCCGCTGGCTTCTGAATTGATCTGCGGCACTTCCTTGGTACCAGACAGTGTGCCGAAAACAAGCGACATGGTTTGCGGTAACAGGTGCTCGCGGAGTTCTCCTTCGGGGTACGCGGCTGAATGTGCGTCGATGTACAGTTGGCCCCAGAGAAGTTTGTTCACTTGAGCGTCGAAGTTAGCAGTCGTCAGCGTTGTGTCCGGAGGAACGGTCCAGCGGTCAGTTGCAGGGTCAAAGGTCAACGCGATAATCGCTGTTCCCGAGATCGTTGGAAATCCTGCGTGTATGTGAACGGCGCTCGCCGTCATGTTCGTCAGCAGGACATCTCCGCCAATCACTCCTGTAGCAAGGTTCACGGATAGTTCACCGGTTCCGAGCGCCGCTGATGACGGTTCTGGAAAGATCTGTTCGCGAGACAAGGCAATGGGAAACACGACGTTGTTTTTCAGCGTAAACACCTTCGTCTCAGTTTCCGCGGTGAGGCCGGCGCCATCTGTCACTCGCGCCATGACGGTATGCGGCCCATCGGATGAATTGGCGGTGTCCCAACGCACGGAGAACACTCGCATTGAGACGCCCGGTTGAGCTGCGCCGAAGGTGTCCGTTCCGTTCAGCGAGCCGTCAACATAGAAGTCAACCTGCTTCGTGCCATTCACGCTTGGAATGACAGCGGCCGATAGCCCGACGTTGCGCGAAACGGGTTCAGACGGAGGGCTGACCAATGAAATGGAAGGCGTTGCGGCAGTCGGCACTCGCGGAATATCGGAGCCATTCGCCTCGGGAGTTGGATTCGCTTGACCGCCTCCACCGCCGCAGGCCGTGATGAGCATTGCTGATAACGCCAGTGCAGTGGCGCGGCTCGCCACGCAATTCCAAGTTCGAGTTTCCATATTCCTGACTCCTTTCGTTCCATTCCCTGGTCGTCGATGCGGTGCGCGGTTACACATCCCGCGCGCTTTCATGCATAGCGTTCTACCTCAGCCGGGTGGCGCTCTCAAGAGACCCTCCAAAGTCGACATAGCGTCAGATCTTTTGGTTGGAGCGACCGTACCGGACCGATGATGGTTACGTAAGCGCTACGGGCGATCCCGAGTACCGAGGATCATTGGGAACGTGGCAGATTCTCTCCCGTAATACCTGCGGCGAGAAAGGATCATGGTGCGGTCTCAGCAATTCAGCCGCCTGTCGATCAGCCTTCATTGGCTCACGCTCGCGCTACTGATTGGCGTGTACGCGTGTATCGAACTGCGTGAACTGTACCCACGCGGTAGCGAGCCACGTGAAGCGCTCAAGATGTGGCATTTCATGTTAGGGCTCACGGTCTTCGTGCTCGTATGGGCCCGATTGTTCGCCAGAATTCTGGGGACGAGACCGCTCATCTTTCCGCCCGTGCCGAAATGGCAGGCCGTCGTCGCGACGATCGTGGAGTTTTCTCTCTATCTACTGATGGTTGTCTTGCCACTGCTTGGCTGGCTCACTCTGAGTGCAGAGGGCGATCCCATTCCATTCTTCGGATTGCAGCTTCCGGCATTGGTGTCTGAGAACAAACAACTGGCGGAGCGTGCCGAGGCATTGCACGTGACGCTGGCGACAACAGGTTATTTTCTGATCGGGTTGCATGCCGCGGCTGCGCTATTCCATCACTACGTGCAGCGCGACAACACGCTGAAGCGAATGCTGCCGTCTCGGAACTAGTTGCATGTAACGATTGAATCGACAGTTCCTGTCCACTCTCACTGTGGGTCCGGCTTTAGCCGGACGCTATGCCGCAGGCGGCTTTGGTGCCGTTCGACTAAAGTCGAACCCACAACGAATCGGAATCGGCACTTCCGCATTCATAGTTACAGGCCACTAGGATCTGCGGCGATCGGATTGGCTCAGCGCGCGGAAGTGGCGAAAGCTAAACGAAATGTGAGCGAGGACACTTATCTGCTGGACACTGAAGCGATCGGGTGTCCTCGCCCTTGATCTACGCACTTGCTGCGAATGCTCTAACTCAGCCGAGTAGACGACTCGTCATCGGTCGGCACGCGACCATCTGGAGTGAGCTTGTCGACGGTGTCCGGCAATTCCTTGCTCAAGCCCGCAAGCAGTTCTTCGCGAGGCAAGCCCGTCTGTTCCATTAGCCACTGGATGCGCTCTTCTCCCAGCGTGTGTTCCAGCTCTTGCGGAGCGATGGGCTTATTCGATCCTGTTGATACCCAGCTCTGCGCTTTGTCTTCGTGACCGCTCTGGCGAAAACGATCGAGCAGATCTTTCAAGCCGCTGCCCAATACTCCACCGGACAGGGCGCCACCGGGCAGTGCGCCGCCGGACGACGGACCGGCCGCAGTGTCGGGAGATTGTCCAGATCCGAAGATGCCGGCGAGTCCGCCCTTGCCCTTGAGAGCCTTGTAAGCAAGCAGACCCAGCACTCCCATCTGAATGGGAGACATGCCACCGACGTGACGACCACCGCGTTGCGAATCAAACAGTCCCATAAGTCACCTCCGGTCCGGCAATTGAGGATGATGGTTTCACCGTTGAGAGTTCAAATAGCAAGACGGCGGATGCGGTTCAGATGTTCCGTGAGCGAACGATGTCAGCGTTGCTCACCTACAAATCTCACATTGCCGAATCGCGTACGCGTTATCGATTCATCTCGCGACAGAGAACACACATCTCGATTTTGAAATCGTGCGAGCTCGCATCAACGTTGCGGAAGCGTGAATTTTCGAGCTGCACGAAGAGGCCAGATCGAAGTGAACTGTGCGCCGCCGATCAGCCGATACGCTGCTGAAACACCCTGCAGGGTGGCCCGGCTCTCGAGGACGGTCTTGATGCGCCGAAACGAGTGCTTTGGGTCTGGCGTGACTACGAACAAGTTGATCTCTTGGTCACTGACGTCGTATCCGTCAAGCGTCGCAGCATCGCCGAGCACTCGCTTCAGTTCGTCCTGGATAGTGGGCAGGAATGTTTCGTCCTCGAGAGACTTGCGCCAGAACTTGATGACCAGCTGATAGTTCATTTTCCGTTCTTCACTTTTCCATCGTTGCGCGAGATCTTCCCCGCAAAGATGTGCGGGCTGTCTGCCCAACTGTTTGTCGTCTCCATAGAGCAGGCGACTTCCCTGTCAATCGCTTGAACGCCTTTGTAAAGGTCGCTTCAGATTCATAGCCGACTTCCTGCGCTACTACGGCGACAGTGTCATTCGTGTTGCGTAACAACCCTGCACCGAGCTGTATTCGCCAGTTAGCGAGATATTGCATTGGAGGCTGACCGATCAACTCGGCAAAGCGCTCATGCAACGCCGAGCGCGACAACCCGACTCGACGAGCGAGTTCGTCCACTGTCCATGCAACCGCTGGCGCATCGTGCATCAGAGCAAGCGCTCGTCCAACGAAACGATCGCGCAGACCGGCGAGCCAACCGCGACTGGCATCGGGCAGTGTTTCGACATAGCGGCGTACCGCATCGATGAACATCATCTCGCTCATGCGCTCAAGCATCGCTTCTCCCCCGGGGCGCTTGTTCCTCGACTCCACTACGGCCTGACGCATGAAGTGCGCAACCCAGTCCTGGCCTTCTTCGGCGCGCAGATGCATGAGTCGCGGAAGTGTCTCGATGAGGGGATTGAATGGCCGCAGGTCGCAACCGAGAAAGCCGCAGATCAGCGTCGTATCGCTGAGCTCGTCTGGAACGATCTCGATGCGTGTCTCGGCTGCGTTGAGATGCAAGGTGAATGGCAACTGATCCTGCTTGCGTTCAACGTAGCTCGCCGCAGTGATCGGAGCTCGCATCCCGGGAGCGCTCGACACGACATGCGCATCACCTTGCGGAAACAGGAGAATGTCACCTGTAGACACTCGTACCGGTGTTTCGCCAACCACCGCGCCCCAACACGTGCCTCGAGTCAGTACGTGGTACTCCATCACGTGCTCCGATCCAGGCATCACCGATGCCGCGATATCTCGCGCTGCAGGAGCCTCCGCCACCCAGCTGCTTTTACCGCTGACGTAGTAGTAGATCGCCCCGCGCAGGCGAACGTTGCGCAATACATCGGAGAGGATGTCGTGGCTCATAAAAAGACCATTGATCGAGTTTCACGACTTGCAGCGCACCTCGCAAGGCCGATGACGCAATCAAGGACTCGCGGTCAAGTCGTGGCGACTCTGGGAACGGCAGTGTCGGACGCTCGCGCGCATATTTCATCCGCCAAGCAATTACTGCGGACCCATTTCAACTTCGGAGAATCATCATGAGTGCAGTTCCGACTCCTGCTGTCCTGCCTTCGGTGCAGTCAGCGGGACCCGACTTTTCCGCCATCAAGACGAAGCAGCAAGCCACGTGGGCGAGTGGCGACTTCGCCGTGATCGGCACGACATTGCAGATCGTTGGCGAGTTGCTCGCCGAGGCAGCGGATGTACGTGCAGGAGAGCGCGTTATCGACGTCGCTGCGGGGAACGGCAATGCAACACTTGCCGCGGCGCATCGTTTTGCCGAGGTCACATCGACCGACTACGTTGCTGCGCTGCTCGAGAAGGGAAAGCTGCGCGCCGAGGCCGAAGGGTTGAACATCGCGTTCGAAGTTGCCGATGCAGAGGCGTTGCCCTTCGAGGATGCGAGTTTCGACATCGCGCTTTCCACGTTTGGCGTGATGTTCGCGCCGGACCACGCTCGTGCCGCCGGCGAGCTGCTGCGAGTCGTTCGCAGTGGTGGTCGCATCGGCCTTGCCAATTGGACGCCCGAAGGTTTCATCGGGCAGCTCTTCAAAATGGTGGGCACCTATGTGCCTCCACCAGCAGGACTCAAGTCTCCGGCACTGTGGGGAACCGAGCCGCACCTGGTCGCACTCTTTGGGTCACAGGCCGCGGACATTCGCTGCGTGCGCAGGCAATTCAACTTTCGCTATTTCTCGGCAGCGCATTGGATTCAAGTGTTCCGCGAGTTCTATGGCCCCACGCTCAAAGCGTTCGCGACGCTTGATGTCACCAATCAAGCTGCGTTGGAGCGCGACATCACAAATCTGCTGGAACGATTCAATACGGCGGGAAAGGATTCACTCGTCGTGCCCGGCGAATATCTGGAAGTGGTCATCGTCAAAAGCTGATCCCTGCAATTTCACTTTGAGGAGACTTTCATCATGAGTACGCAGCCAGCCTCCACTGAAGCGATCGTCCG
Source organism: Povalibacter sp. (assembly GCA_045810085.1). Classification (GTDB taxonomy): domain Bacteria; phylum Pseudomonadota; class Gammaproteobacteria; order Steroidobacterales; family Steroidobacteraceae; genus Steroidobacter. The sequence goes on from JBJMWN010000208.1 coordinate 7,441, forward strand.
CAATCACTTGCAGGCTTTCGTGGAGCAGAAAGGTATCGATGCCATTTTGAGTGACTATGACGAGGATGCGCGTTTCCACAGTGAAGCGAGGACGTACACAGGCAAGCAGGAGATCGGCAACTTC
>JBJMWN010000209.1:0-14418 GCA_045810085.1 Povalibacter sp.
CATCTGGCGCTGCAGGAATCCGGGATGGATGCCATGGGATCCGCTGTGGCGGTGCGCCCCGAAGATCCGGCGATCCACACTCAGCGCGGCGGCATTCGCGGCCGTGGACCCAATCAGCGGCAGTATCTGCAGAATATTCACACCTGCGATCTCACCTTCGGCATCGGTCCGGCGGGGACCGGCAAGACATTTCTTGCAGTGGCTTGCGCTGTCGAGGCGCTGCAATCCGAGCGCGTGCGTCGCATCGTGCTGGTCCGACCTGCAGTCGAAGCAGGTGAGCGCCTCGGATTTCTGCCCGGCGATCTGGCGCAGAAAGTCGATCCCTATCTGCGGCCGATGTACGACGCGCTGGATGAAATGATGGGCTTCGATCGAGTAGCACGAGCAGTAGAACGTCCGGTGATTGAGATCGCTCCGCTCGCTTTCATGCGCGGCCGTTCGTTGAACGATTCCTTCATCATTCTCGACGAAGCTCAGAACACGAGCGTCGAGCAGATGAAAATGTTTCTGACGCGGCTGGGATTCGGGTCTAAAGCCGTGGTGACCGGCGACATCACACAAACCGATCTTCCGAAGCAGCAGATGTCAGGTCTGCGCAATGCGATGAAGGTGCTGCCGGGCGTACCGGGTGTCGCGTTCACGCATTTCACGTCGCGCGATGTCGTGCGTCATCCGCTCGTGCAGCGCATCGTCGAGGCTTACGAGCGCGTGTCACCCGATCGCTCCTCTGAAGGAGGCAACGACGGCGCTGCATCCGGCGACCGACGCGAGTGAGTCTGCGTCCCACAATGCAGCAGTCGATTTCGAGCTCGAATCTTCCTCGCTCCACTCGTTCAGCCGCGCGCTGCGATGTTTCCGTCCAGTTCGCCATCGGCAAGCGCGGCGTGCCACATCCGCGCGCGCTGCGTCGCTGGGCCGAATCAGCATTGGGTATCAAAGCGGTCAGCACTGAGCTGCGCCGCATGCTTCGTCGCGGGGCCGGTCTGACCATTCGAGTGGTGGGAGCCGCGGAGAGCCGGCGGCTGAACAGCGCGTGGCGCGGCAAAGATAAGCCCACGAACGTTCTGTCGTTTCCTTCAGGTCTTGAAAAATCACCGGGCAAGCAGACGGATGAGCCGTTTCCGCTCGGCGATCTGGTGATTTGCGCTCCTGTGGTAGCGCGTGAAGCGCGCGAGCAGCTCAAATCGGTGCAGGCGCATTGGGCTCACATGGTCGTGCACGGTGTGCTGCATCTATTAGGATACGATCACGAAGTCGACAAAGACGCCGACATCATGGAAGCGCGCGAAGTGACTCTATTGGCGAATTTGGGGTATGTGAATCCATATGCCTGAGGAACACAGTCCGACGGGTCGTTGGTTGCGGCGACTCACTGATACGTTCAGCAACGAGCCTCGCGATCGCGAACATCTCACCGGGCTTCTCGCCACCGCGAGGGAACGCGGGATCGTGACTGCCGATGCCTACGAGATGCTCGAAGGTGTGCTGGAAGTCGTCGAGATGCACGTGCGGGACATCATGGTGCCGCGCTCGCAGATCGTCATCGTCAATCGCGACGATCCTCCCGAAGAAATTCTCCCGGCCGTGATCGAAGCGGGGCACTCGCGCTATCCCGTCATCGGCGAGGATCGCGATCAGGTGGTGGGGATTCTTCTCGCGAAGGATCTGCTGCGCTATTTCGCGGACGGGGGCAAAGTCAATTTCGACATCAAGGAAGTGCTGCGTCCCGCAGTGTTCATTCCCGAAAGCAAACGCTTGAGCGAGCTGCTCAAGGAGTTTCGAGCGAGCCATCATCACATGGCGATCGTCGTCGATGAGTATGGCGGTGTCTCCGGACTGGTCACGATCGAGGACGTGCTGGAGCAGATCGTTGGCGATATCGGCGATGAATATGACACCGACGACGATCTCGACATCCGCAAGGAAGGCGAGCGTCAGTTCAGCGTGAAAGGGACAACGCGCATCGAGGACTTCAACCAGTATTTCGGCACGACCTTCAGCGATGAAGACTTCGACACGATCGGTGGGCTGGCGATCAATTTCCTGAGCCGCCTGCCTCGGCGCGGTGAAACCTTCAATCTGGGTGGTCTCGAATTTCGCGTGCTCCGTGCGGACCGCCGCCGTCTCGACCTTCTGCGCGTGACAACGGCAACGGACATCGTCCCAAAAGAAGATTAGGAGTCGGAGTAACCACAAAGAGCACAAAACAGACACAAAGAACACAAACAGGATGGATGGACGAGTTCAGATGCGGGATCTCGCTGCCTGAATCAACCCGACCAGCCGATTCGATATTTCCCGACTATGTGATCTTTGCGTTCTTTGTGGTTACTTCTGTTCTCCATTCCTGAATGAATCAATTCTTCGAAAGTCGCCTGGCCGTTTGGCTCGCGGCGCCGGTAGGTGCGGCGCTGGCACTCGCATTTGCGCCGTTCGAGTGGTGGCCGCTTGCGGTGCTGTGTCCTGCATATCTGTTTCTGGTGTGGCTGCATTCCGAGCCGCGCAGAGCAGGCCGTGCGGGATTCGTTTTCACAGTCGGACTGTTTCTGGCCGGCACTTACTGGCTTTACAGCACCATTCACGAAGTCGGGCATGCGCCTGCGTGGATCGCGATCTTCCTGATGTTCGGCATGGTCGCCATTCTCGGCGGATACACGGCTGCAGTGGGCTATTCACTCGCGCGGTGGCTATCGCCAAAAGCGACTGCAGCAGCGCAAACGAAGACTGGAATCGGAGCAACGCTGCAACTGCTCCTTGTCTATCCCGCTGCGTACACTTTGCTTGAATGGTTTCGCGGATGGTTCCTGAGCGGATTCCCCTGGTTTGCGTTGGGGTACTCGCAGACGGACAGTCCGCTCGCAGGCTTCGCTCCGGTCTGGGGTGTGTATGGAATCAGCTGGCTCGCCGCATTGTCGGCTGGGGCGATCGCTGCACTCATCGCCACTCGTCATCGCGTTGCGTCTGCACTCGTTCTTCTCGCGATCTGGGCCGGCGGTCTGTTGCTGTGGCATCACTCCTGGACGCAACCGACAGGACGGCCGATCACGGCTGCCATCGTCCAGGGTGCAGTGCCTCAGGATCAGAAGTGGAGTGTGGAGTATCGCGATTCGACGCTGAGGCTGTATCGCGACCTGTCACTGCCGCACCTGGGCAAGGACATCATCCTGTGGCCGGAAGCGGCGTTGCCAGATACGGCAGATCAACTCAGTAATTTCATCTCATACATCTGGGCGGCCTCGCGCGACAAAGGTTCGACGCTCATCACCGGAATGCTTCACTACGGCAAGAGCGAGCAGGACGTTCGCAACGGCCTGCTGGTGCTCGATCGTGAACCGCAGTGGTACGACAAGCGCAGGCTGGTGCCGTTCGGAGAATTTTTCCCGGTGCCATCGTTCGTGCGCTCGTGGATGCGAATGCAGAATCTGCCGTACACGGACATCACGCCCGGCGCTACCGTGCAGCCCGCGATGACCGTGGGTTCGAACAAGATTGCTGCGACCATCTGCTATGAGGATGCCTATGGCGCAGAGCAATTGAACGTGCTCAAGGAAGCAACGTTGCTCATCAACGTCACGAACGATGCGTGGTTCGGCGATACGACAGCGGCACCTCAGCATCTGCAGATCAGTCGTATGAGAGTCATGGAAGCCGAACGTCCATTGCTGCGTGCGGCGAACGACGGAATCTCAGCGGTCATTCAGGCGGATGGCAACGTCGCAGCGACATTGCCTCGATTCAAGCCGGCCGTGCTGACGGGGGTAGTGCAGCCTCGCACGGGACTCACTCCGTATGCGCGAGTGGGTAACTGGCCAGTGGTTCTGTTGTGCGTGTTTGCTCTGATATTCGCGGCCTGGCGCTTGCGCACGCGTCGTTCGTGATCTGATCCGTTCCTGCGAATCGTCAATCGGCTACTAAAGCTTTCAGGTGCCGTTCTATCGCACTTCCGAAGTACGCCTGCGGATTGGAAGGTTCAATGTCTTCCTGCTTCTCGCGCTCGGCAATCAGCGTCTTCATGCGTTGAAATGCGGTGCGTAAATCGGGAGCGTTCGGAAGCGCATCTCGGTAGAACGCTTCACCGAAGTACGTGAGATCGCGATCATCTGAACAGCCAAAGGATGTGCGATCCGCTGATGATGCGGTAATGATGTTCGTATGGTCGTTGCGTAGCGGCTCGTTGAACGTACCGGAGTAGCACGCCGAGACGATGACGACACGCCACAAGATGCCCGAGCCCTCGAGTGCATCGGCCAGATCTCTGGCCGAAAGATTATTCAGCGGCATTCCCAGATTACTCACTGAAAGCTCTCCATTCGGAGAACCATGTGAGGACAACGCAAGGAATAGCACGTCACTCTCCAAATCCATTTTGGCTGCGACATCCGCCAGTGCACGACGAAGCGCAGTTGGATTCGCGAGCGGATAGGCTTCCAGATCACGTCGATCGTTCACCAGGCGCAGCGAGCGTGAGCCCGTCTCGTACTTCTCTGCGATCGCGTGTTCAGCTAGCTCGATTTCACTTGCAAACACGTGCTGCTCGCCCATGCCCGCAAACCCTACGAAGAAGCCAGCTGACTCCAGATCATCTGGCCGGGGCATGGCATCCGCAGCTTCATCGATGAGATCCGACTGCGAATACATCAATGCTTCGGCTTGCTGACGCTGCGCCAGATAAGTCTGCGCCTCATCCGAGCCGTCCTCGCTCTGCGAGTCTTCCGCATACCAGAACTGCGGTGACAGGTACTGCGCTTGAGCGAACCAGGCAGCCAGCGAAAGAAGTAACAGCCCAGCAAACAAAGCCCGCGGTTGTGCGCGTGCAGTCAGCGATCGAAGCGCTGCGTTTGCATAGAACGTTGCGTACAGCACGATCAGAATGAGTGCGCCGAGTGAGGCTGACTCGGGCAGGTAAAGGAGCGCTGCAAACGCCAATGCGATGGCGATCGGCGCGAAGGTGATCGCGATGATCAAGGCACTGCGCAGCGTGATTTGTGGTTCGGACAATCGCGCCCAAAGCATCGCGACGAGCAATGTCAGCATTCCGTACCAGCCGAGCACCACGAAACCATACGAATAGAATTCCGCGCCCGAACCTGCCGTCACGCGATCGAGCGCAAACAGCGCGATCACCAGTGCGGCAATCCAGCCCACGAGTGCACGATCACTGAGTTGGAGCGCTCCAGCCTCGCTCGTTCGCAACGTCGCGAATCGCGCGATCGAGTGCCACAGAGCGGGCAAACGTCTCACCTCTACTCGCGGTGCGTACGATTCCGCAGTCGAGATGTGAGCCTCGCCAGCCTCGGCAATCGACCTCGAGAGTTGAGACGTGCCGGCCGCCATCGCGCGAATGAAATCCGCTGCCCGCGTGCCGCTCACTTCGGGAGGCAAATCTCTGAGCGGGACAATGAGTGCTGCGACCGTGTCGACCCAAACGAAAAGATGCTCGGTCGTCAATGTGACATCGCGCAGCACAGGCCAGCGATGCACGATGTCGGAGTGCGCCTTCTGCAGATGCATGCCTTCGGCGTCGAACCGCAATCGGTTGAGGCCGAGCACCACTCCATCGTCATCAGGCTGCGCAGCCCCGCGAAGGCGGCGCATGCTGAGCAGAATTCCCAGAATGGCTGCGCACGCGCCGATGACCACTGCAGCGAATGGCACGGACTGACGCATGTGCGCGGCCAGCGCGACGAGCGCAATTGCGAGTGCGATGGCAACGATCACCACGCCGAGCAAAGAGCGCCTGGATATGCGCGAATGAGCTTGCAATCGTGCGGCCCAGGCAGCCTGGTACGCACGCCAGTCGGCCAGAGTCAGATGGGATGTGATTTCGAGCGTGTTCATTTCGTAAAAATTTCTGCGACGGTCGCAGCCGTGGCACTCGATCTGTGTGTTCCTATGGTGCCTGAGAAAGTTCGGCTGATGATGTGATGGCTTGCGAATTAGGACAATCGAGCTTGAGCGACTGGAATCATCCGCTTCGGCCTCGAGTGCTCGATGAAGTGCCTCGCGAAAGGCTCGCCGCAGGCGTGGAAAATTGTCACCACGTCTGCGATGAGCTGCCAGTATCATCCAGCACTCCCGCAACTATCATGGGCTGTCCGTGGAAAATCTGCTTCAGGTCATCCTGCTCGGCATTATCGAAGGCATCACTGAATTTCTCCCGATCTCCAGCACCGGACATCTGTTAATTGCCGAGCACTGGCTGGGCAGGCGCTCAGATCTGTTCAACGTCGCGATACAGGCTGGAGCGATCCTCGCTGTCGTGGTGATCTATTGGCAACGCCTGTGGCAGCTCACGTTGAATCTGGCGCAACCGGCGAATCGCGATTATCTGATGAAGCTCTCGACGGCATTCATCATCACGGTGATCGGCGGATTGATCGCGAAGAAGCTCGGGCTCGAGCTTCCCGAAACGATTGCACCCGTCGCATGGGCACTGATCCTGGGCGGTGTTGCGATTTTCGCCGTCGAAGCCTATGCGAGCCGACAGCCGCCGCGCGATGTTCTCACATGGGCTGTCGCGATCTGGGTCGGCTTGGCGCAGATCCTTGCGGCTGTATTTCCCGGCACCTCGCGTTCTGCGGCTACGATCTTTGCTGCCATGTTGGCAGGGATGACGGCGCGACCGGCAGCAGCAGAGTTTGCGTTTCTCGTGGGGATCCCCACGATGTTTGCAGCCACCGCTTACGAAACACTCCAGCTGTACAAGGCTGGAGGCATCGCGCAGGAGAACTGGTCTGAACTGGCGGTCGGCTTCGTAGTCTCGGCCGTGGTCGCGTTCGTCGCGGTGAAGTGGCTGCTGCACTACATCCAGACACATCGCTTCACGCCTTTTGCGTGGTATCGAATCGCCCTCGGCGCGGCACTGCTCGCATTCGCCGCGTGAAGAACTGCTGGTATAGATAGAGAGGCCGCCCAATGCCATCCAACCGCCTGACCACGTTCATCATCGTAGGCCTGGTGCTTGGGCTCATCAGCGGTTACATCTGCTACAGGTTCTTCCCCGAATCGACTGCGGGATTCGCTGAAACCGCATCGCTCCTGCCGACGATGTTCCTGCGACTGATCAAGATGATCATCGCGCCTCTCGTGCTCGCGACGCTTGTCGTTGGCATCGCGAAGATGGGAGACATCGCGACGGTGGGACGCATTGGAGGCAAAGCACTCGGCTGGTTCATTTTTGCTTCGCTGATTTCACTCACCCTTGGCCTGGTGCTGGTTCAGCTCCTTGAACCCGGCAAAGCGATGCATCTGCCTCTGCCGGACACGCATGCCACTTCTGACGTGGAGGCGAATGCGCTGTCGCTTCAAGGCTTCATTGCGCACACCATCCCGACCAGCGTCATCGATGCGATGGCTCGCAACGAAATTCTGCAGATCGTCATTTTCTCGGTCTTCTTCGGATCAGCGATGGCAGCACTGGGTGAGCGCAGCCGGCCAGTCATCGAGGTCGTCGAGTCCATTGCTCAGATCATGCTCAAGGTTACGAGCTACGTCATGTTGTTCGCGCCGCTGGCCGTGTTCGGTGCGCTCGCGAGCACCGTGGCCAAAGAAGGTCTCGACATCCTGCGGGTGTACGGCATTTTCATGGGCGAGTTCTATCTGGGCTTGTTCTTGCTCTGGGGCGTTCTGATCACGCTCGGAGTCGTGATCGTCGGTCCGCGCTTGCTGCGCCTCATTCGCGGTTTGCGCGGGCCGGTCATTCTCGCTTTCTCGACCGCGAGTTCGGAGGCCGCCTATCCGCGCACGCTCGAAGAACTGGAGCGATTCGGTTGCAGCAATCGCATCGCGAGTTTCGTGCTGCCCGTCGGCTATTCCTTCAACCTCGACGGCTCGATGATGTATTGCACGTTCGCCGTCATGTTCATCGCCCAGGCGTATGGAATAGAGATCCCGATCAGCCAGCAGATCGCGATGGTCGCGATCCTGATGTTGACCTCGAAAGGCATCGCGGGTGTGCCACGCGCATCGCTTGTGGTCATCGCTGCCACGCTCTCGCAATTCAACATTCCCGAAGCGGGCCTGTTGCTGCTTCTTGGCGTCGATCACTTCCTCGACATGGGCCGCTCAGCGACGAACGTCATCGGCAACAGCATCGCCACGGCAGTGGTGTCGAAATGGGAAGGCGAACTTACGAGCGGAGAACAAACGGCCGCAGAAGCCGCATAGAAAAGTTCGGAATAGAGTGGCCGCAAAAAAAGCGCATAAGGCTCAAGGTCAGAGAAGATGCGTCGGATTAGCGTGGTAGATCGACGACACTCTCTGGTCCGTTTGTGCCTTTTGCGTACTCCCGCTCCGAGTCCGCTCACTTCTACAGCCACTTCGCCTGCCTGAACCTCAGGAACAGGTAGCCATCGAACGCGATCATCAGCGCGAGCGTGATCCAGTAGCCGTAGCGCCAGTGAAGCTCGGGCATGAATTCGAAGTTCATGCCGTAGATGCCCGCGATCAAGGTGGGCACTGCAACCAAAGCGGCATAAGCGGCAAGGCGCTTCATCACTTCGCTTTCCTGCAGCGTGATCATCGAGAGATTCACGGCGGTGGCGCTGGCGACTGTGTCGCGCACGGACTCGATGGTCTGATTGAGTCGCATCAAATGGTCGGCCACGTCGCGAAAGTATTCCTGCATGCCCACGCAGATGATCGGCACGTGGCGGCCCGCCAGGTTGCTCACCGCCTCGAGGAGAGGATTGATCGCGTGCTTCACCGTCATGAGCCTCTGCTTGAGTGCGTAGAGCTCTTCGATGTTTTTGCGAGGTGAGGTGTTCGCGAAGATGCGCTCTTCCAACGTCTCGAGCTCATCTTCGAGATGATCGAGCACAGGGAAATAGCGATCCACGACCGCATCCATCAACGCATAAAGCACGTATCCGGAGCCGTGTCGCAGCAGGTTCGGCTCGCGCTCAGCTCGCGCGCGGACTTCCTGGAATCCTTTGTTCGCGCTGGTCCGCACCGATAGCACATAGTTCGGCCCTGCGAAAATTCCGACTTCGCCGACGCGCAGTTCGGGCCCGTCTTCTTCAATGATGTGAAGGACAACGAACAGGCAGTCCCCGTACTCCTCGATTTTCGGTCGTTGATGACCTTTCTGGGCGTCTTCGACTGCGAGAGGGTGCAGATTGAACTGGCTCTGCATCTGGGCGATTTCACTCGGCTCCGGGTCTAGCAAAGCCACCCAGACGAACACGTCGGGTTGTTCCACATATTGGTGAATGTCGCGAACATCGAAGTCCGCAACTTTGGCTCCGTTGCGATATGCGACGCAGGTAATCAGCATGAACCGTCTCCGCACTGGACCTGAAGAGTCTAACGCGGCGGCGCAGCGAGCGTTGCGTGCGGCATCGCAATCACAGGCTCAAATCAGTTGATTAAGCATTGTTGATGCGACGAGTTGCGTGACTACCGCGCCTTGAATCGGACAGGTTGGGAGGCGTGCATCGATACGATGTGCAGAGCCATGCAAGGTGTCCCGAAGTACATCGTCAACGAACCCATGAATCGGGTACAGATGGGTGATCAAGCACTGAATCGAAGGAACTTCGGCCGGATGCTCGGGTTTTCTGATCCGGGCGTCTCGCCTGTATGGCCTAAGGCTCGTGTCCAGTGCGCGCCTGAACCTATACTGCGGCCGCCGTCACTTACCGTCATGAACCGTCGTCTATTGAAACTGCTGACGCTTTGGATGCTGCCACTGCTCGTGGCGCGTGCCATTGTGCCCGTGGGTTTCATGTTCATGGCGCATGCGGACGGGTTGCGCCTGATGTTCTGTCCATCCGTCGTTCAGACGCTGGACTCAGGCTCGCAGGCTCACGACCATGCAGCTCATTTCGCACACAGCGGTGAGCACGATGCAGGGATGCATGCATTGCACACCGGCCAGCATGCTTCCGGCGAGCCGGGTTCGAATGATGCGGGGCATGACAAGACTCCGTGTCCGTTCTCACTGGTTGCATCGGCGGCACTGGTTGATGTGCCTTACGTTGCAATTCACGCAGCACTCATTGCGGATCGATTCCGATTCTTCCAGGCGCTGCCAGCGCGTACTGTCGATCCGTCCTTCGATCATCACATTCGCGGGCCCCCTTCTTTCTCCTGAGATTTAAGCGGTACAGCGTTAGCCGTTCTTCGGGGCGGCTGACGTTCTCGAGCTTTCTCGCCGGCACGCCGGTTCAGGAGACATCAGATGACGATCGCATTTCGCGCACGTGTCGTGACCAGTTGTGTCACGGCGTGTGTCGCATTCACTAGCAGCTGGGCGCAGGACGCTCAGGCCCCAGCAAAAATGTTGGGTACTGTCACAGTCGTCGGCACACGGCCGACCTCGCTTCCCACGCAGATTCCCACCACCATCGAAGGCATCACTCGCGAGCAAATCGCCGATGCCATCAATGCGTCAGATGCAGAAGACGCATTGAAGTACTTCCCGAGCTTGCTGGTCCGCAAGCGCTATATCGGTGACTACGACCATGCCGTGTTGGCCAGTCGAGCTTCGGGGACTGGCAACAGTGCACGATCGCTCGTCTATGCCGATGGCATTTTGCTGTCGAACTTGTTGGGCAACGGAGCGACCTACACACCGCGCTGGGGCATGGTCACCCCGGAAGAGATCGAACGTGTCGACGTGCTCTATGGTCCATTCTCAGCGGCGTACTCGGGCAATTCGGCAGGAGCTGTTGTGGACTACGTGACTCGCATGCCCGAGCAGTTCGAAGCGCATGTGCGTGCAAGCAGTTTCGGCCAGCAGTTCGATGTGTACCGCACGAACGAGACGTATCGCGGATATCAGGGCAGCGCGTCCATCGGAGATCGATTCGGCGCGTTTTCGGTCTGGCTCGATTACAACCGATTGGATAGCGACAGCCAGCCGCTCGTTTACGCGAACCGATTGCTGAGTGCAGGTGTGCCGGGCTCTTCAGGTGTGCCAGTCACAGGAGCAGTGGCCGGACGCAATCCACGTAACCAGGATTGGTGGTTGCTGGGTACAAGCAATCAGAGTCATACGCTCCAGGATCATGCAAAGGCCAAGCTCGCTTACGATTTTTCCGAGACGTTACGTGCCACATACACGCTGGGCTGGTGGCGTAATCAAGCCGAGAGAAATTCCGACACGTACCTTCGCGACGCAAGCGGCATTCCGGTTTACTCAGGATCGGTGAACATTGACGGCCGCGTGTTCACGCTCACACCCGCCGACTTCGCACCGAGTCGGGGTGACTTGCAGCACTTCATTCAAGGTTTGTCTTTGAAGCAGGGCGGAGGCGGCGTATGGGATTGGGAGATCGCGGCCAGCGTCTATGACTATGATCGCGATGAAATCCGTTCTGCCACGGCTGCTTTGCCAGCGGCGGATGCGGGAGGCGCGGGTCGCATCGCCGATCAATCCGGCACCGGCTGGAACACGCTCGCACTGAAGACCACGTGGCGGCCCGGCGGGAGCGGTGTGCATATCGTGGATCTCGGATTTCAGCGAGACAGCTTCCGGCTGCGCACCGAGGTATCGAATACAGCGAACTGGCTGGACGGACCGGCAGCTTCGAGGTTCTCGGCCTTCCGCGGCAACACGCTGCTGCAAAGTCTCTACGCGCAGGACACCTGGCATTTCGCGACAAACTGGCGCGCGACGCTCGGAGCGCGCGCGGAACGATGGGAGGCGTCGGAAGGTGAGCTCTCGGATTCATTGGTCACTCTTCAATTTCCGGATCGCTCGGAGAACTTCGTTTCGCCAAAGGCAGCGATCGCTTATCAGTTGACCTCTGCGTGGGCACTGAAAGCCTCGGTCGGTCGAGCCGTTCGGATGCCGACTGTTGCGGAGCTGTACCAGGGATCGATCACCACGAATGCGATCGTCAACAACGATCCGAATCTGAAACCGGAACGATCTTGGACCGGCGAGCTCACGGCGGAACGCGAACTTGAGAGAGGTTCGGTGCGCGCCACTGCATTCCATGAGGACACACGCGATGCGCTGTATTCGCAGACCAATGTGACGGTCACGCCGAATGTCACCAACATTCAGAATGTCGATCACATTCGCACCACTGGCCTGGAGCTGGCGTACGAGGTCGCAGACATTTTCTCTTTCCTCGATCTATCCGCCAGCTTGACGTACGCGCATTCGAGAATCCTCGAGAACGAAAATTTTCCTGCGAGCGAAGGCAAGTGGCAGCCGCGTGTGCCGGACTGGCGTGGCAACGTGCTGGCGACCTATCACATGGGTGAGAAATGGACGGCAAGCCTTGGCGCGCGTTACAGCGGCCGCCAATACAACACGTTGGATAATTCAGATCCGAACGGCGATGCCTATACCGGGGTGAGTGACTTTTTCACAGTCGATGCTCGTGTCCGCTACCACATGAGCGACCAGCTTTCGCTCTCACTGAGCGCGGACAATCTGAATGGAGACAACTACTGGAATTTCCATCACTACCCGCAGCGCAGTTACGCCGCGGAAGTGAGCATGGAATTCTAGAGAGAGGAGGTGGGCTGCGGGTCTGCAATCAGTCTGCAGCCGCCTTTTCCTCACGTTGCTGAGAGCATTCGCTCAACGAACGAGGGTTGCATGCGTTTCAGGAAGCGATCGGCCGTTGCGGGCCTGTCGCGGCGCTCGAACGAAAGGCAGCGCTCGAGCAGTTTGGTAGCACGCTTGTTCAATCCTGTGATCGGCACGAACTTCATGCTCTTCTGACGCGCAACCGCCATGCTGCTGCGTTGAAATGGATGCCGGCCCGTGAGCATTTCGTAAGCGATGACGCCAAGAGGATAAAGGTCGTCGGCAGGCTGCGGTTTGGAGTGTTGAGCCCACGGATCAGCCGCATACGCTTCTGTGTACGCGCGCAGCGTCAGCGTATCGAGAACATCAAGCGATTCATTACTAGTGGGTACTGCGTGGACCAACTCGAAGCACATGATCTTCGGTGTGCCGTCTTCGCAGAGGAATACTGCGTGAGGGCTCAAGTCGGCATGCACGATCCCATGTGCGTGAGCGTAGGCCAGTCCGTTGGCAATCCCGGAAATGATAGGCCATGCGGTGTCGTACGGAACGCCGTCGCCGCGCACTTCACGGATCAGGCCGCTGAGCCAGCGACCCTGCAGCGGTTCCATCACGATGAACACGCTGTCGCCGTGACGATCGATGTTGCGAATGCCAACGATGTTTTCGTGGCGCAAGTGCTGGGTATGGCGGACGGCAGCTTGCAACGATGCAAACGCTCCGGGCTGATGGCGCAGATTCACCGCGACGACTTTGATCGTGACTGCTTCGGCGCCATTCGCGAGATCGACAGCCTGGTAGACCTGACCGATACCACCGGCTCCGAGATTGCCGACGATTCGATAACGATCGCGCAGCACCGTGCCCAACCCGACAGTCAGCGGATTCGTCCCATCTGTGGATTCTGCGAGTGCGCGTTCATCGAACCATTCAACGGGCCCGGTCATAGGTGCCTGGCCGGTTGGCGTCGCGATGGCCTGAGGTTTCGAAGTGGTGCGTTCCACGAGAGATGCGATGAGCCGTTCGGCAGCCTGGAAGCGTTCACTCTGTGGGGCTGCCGCGACTTTGCGAGCAGGAGCTGTCGCCAGACCCGAATCGATCCACACGGTTTTGTCGGTTGGGAAACCTTCGAGCGCATCGAGCAGCGTGCGGGCTGCGGCGCGCGAAATGCGCTCGCGTGACATCGCAGTTTCAACGCGCTGTCCCCAGAATCGCGACGCATTGGGATCGCCCTGTGCCGCCTTCATCAGCGACTCACAGGCTGCCTCGAGCGAGAGCGATCCGGCACACAGATCATCAATGATCGTGTCGACGTGCATTGACATGACGCGTTCCTTCTTTTGCGACCCTAACGTGACTCGGTGGCCAGTCCACCGTCTTGCTGGGTCTTCCTCACCAGATTCGTCGATATGGCAAACAGGATAGGAACCCGAGGCTCGACGAGGATGTGACCGCCGACTCATTTCGATCGGTGGAAGTGTCGAGTGCATCCAACTTCCACTGCTTCGCTTGTTTCGAACGCAACTCCATCACGCAACTGCCTGCACTTCGACTCGGTTATGTAATGCAGCAAGACATTGCATCACGTCTTCTGCATACCAGGTGCGCTGAATCGAATCGCGCAACTCGATTGAGTGCGCTGTCATCTGTGATTGTCGAGAACTCAGCAAATGGCGCGAATCGATCAGTCGCGATGCTGCCGATCGAACAGTGCGACGAGCGGAAAGGAACGCAGTTAGAGAAGAGCGATCCAGGCCAGGATCAACTCGGGTTTGCGAGAGCGTGACAACGCGGTGACGATGTCAGCCGTTGGCAGCGACTCGATCGACGGGAAGTGGAATGACTTCAGCCAGCGGTTTTGTCTCGATCTCCGACACCACGAGCGAAACTGTTTGCCGGACGCTCACGTGCGGAATGGGCTCTGCTCCATG
>JBJMWN010000210.1:0-4975 GCA_045810085.1 Povalibacter sp.
GTAAGAAAGGCGTCGTAGACAAGTTCGTCGAGTTCTTCGGCGACGGTCTCGCCAATCTGCCGCTCGCGGATCGCGCGACCATCGCCAACATGGCGCCTGAGTTCGGTAGCACTTGCGGCATTTTCCCGATCGACAACGAGACGTTGCGTTATCTCGAACTCACCGGCCGCCCCGCCGAACAGATCGCACTCGTGCGTGATTACGCAAAACACCAGGGTTTGTGGCGCGAGGAAGGTGCACCGCAAGCCGACTACACCGATGTACTGGAGCTGGACCTTGGAACGGTCGAACCTTCGCTCGCAGGTCCGAAGCGTCCGCAGGATCGAGTTCCACTACGCAACGCGAAGCAGATCTACGAAGCGGCCTTCACGAAGATGGCTGAAGAACGCAAGCTCAAGAATCCGACAGCGATGGGTGTTGGCAGCGCGACCGTCGATGGTCAGTCGTTCGAAGTAAGAGATGGTGCGGTTCTGATCGCTGCCATCACGAGCTGCACCAATACATCCAATCCGGCGGTACTGATCGCAGCCGGCCTGCTGGCACGCAATGCGCGCAAGCGCGGGCTCAAGTCCAAGCCTTGGGTCAAGACGAGCCTGGCACCGGGCTCGCGAGTCGTGAC
The DNA here is from genome assembly GCA_045810085.1 of Povalibacter sp. Taxonomy (GTDB): domain Bacteria; phylum Pseudomonadota; class Gammaproteobacteria; order Steroidobacterales; family Steroidobacteraceae; genus Steroidobacter. The sequence continues at coordinate 620 of JBJMWN010000210.1, forward strand.
CGATTACTTGAACAAGGCAGGACTCGCTGAAGATCTCGAGGCGCTTGGCTTCTACACCGTTGGTTACGGCTGCACTACGTGCATTGGCAACTCGGGTCCGCTGAAGCAGGAAATTTCGGATGCCGTCAAGGCAGGCGATGTCGTCGCGTGTTCGGTGCTCTCAGGCAATCGCAACTTCGAAGGTCGCGTGCATCCTGAGGTGCGAATGAATTTCCTCGCCTCGCCGCCACTCGTGGTTGCGTATGCGCTGTCTGGAACACTCGATCGCGACCTGACGACTCAAGCGTTGGGGACTGGCAGTGACGGTCAGCCGGTGTATCTCAAAGATATCTGGCCGACGCCAGCAGAGATTCAGGAGTTCATTGCGAAGTCCGTCGACTCGACCATGTTCCGCAAGAGCTATGCAAGCGTCTTCACAGGCGATGAGAACTGGAACTCGATCAACCTGCCCGCCGGCAAGATCTATCAGTGGAACGAAAACTCCACGTACGTGAAGAATCCGCCTTACTTCGTCGGTATGACGATGAAGCCGAATCCGGTCGCCGACATCCGCAATGCTCGAGTGCTCGCGCTGCTCGGCGACTCTGTAACCACCGATCACATCTCACCGGCCGGTGATATCTCGAAATCGAGCGCTGCTGCGAAGTATCTCGTGTCGCTTGGTGTTCAGCCAGTCGACTTCAATTCTTACGGCGCACGTCGCGGCAATCATGAAGTGATGATGCGCGGCACGTTCGCGAACATTCGTCTTCGCAATCAGCTCGCACCCGGCACTGAAGGCGGTGTCACGGTCCACGTGCCGAGTGGCGAACAGATGAGCATCTTCGACGCTGCAATGCGCTACAAACAGGAAGGCACACCGTTGGTCGTGATCGCTGGCAAGGAATACGGCACGGGTTCATCTCGCGACTGGGCTGCGAAGGGCACCATGTTGCTCGGCGCGAAGGCTGTGATTGCGGAAAGCTTCGAGCGCATTCACCGCTCCAATCTGATCGGCATGGGCGTGCTGCCACTGCAGTTCAGGGAAGGCGAGAATGCACAGACGCTCGGACTCACGGGTAAGGAGAGTTTCGAGATCATCGGCCTGAACGCCGGCGCAGCCAAAGTGGTGACCGTCGTCGCGACACCGGACAATGCTGGCACTCCTATCAAGTTTGAAGTGCGCGTACGCATCGATACACCGAAGGAACGCGAATACTTTCAGCATGGTGGCATCCTGCACTACGTACTGCGTCAACTGGCGAGTGGCGCCAAAGCTGCCTGAACTTCAGCCCTTTGCGATCACAAGGGGAGCCAACAGGCTCCCCTTTTTATTTCTGCGATTTGATCCGCTCGACGACGCGGCTGGATAATGCGGTGGCTGCGTAGATCACTGGAGACTGGTATGTCCGATCCGATCCGTATCCATGTCGAAGACGATGTCCTGCGCATCGCGTTCGCTCGTCCCGAGAAAAAGAATGCGATCACGAATCAGATGTACGGATTACTCGCTGCCGCCTTGCACCGAGCTGAGAGCGACGACGGCATTCGCGCAGTTCTGTTCGAAGCAGACGGCGAAGTTTTCACGAGCGGCAATGACATTAACGATTTCGCAGCGATTGCATCGGGTCAGCTCCCTGCGTCCGAGATGCACGTCGGAGGATTTCTGAAAGCACTCGCGACTGCCGAAAAGCCCTACGTGGCCGCTGTCAACGGGCTCGCCGTGGGGATCGGCACGACACTTCTCATGCATTGCGATCTGGTTTACGTTGCTGAAGACGCCAGACTCACGACTCCGTTCGTCAATCTCGCACTCGTACCCGAAGCCGCTTCCAGTTGGCTGATTCCCGCACGTATCGGGCACGCGCGCGCATTTGCGATGTTCGCGTTGGGAGAGGCAGTGGATGGGCGCACCGCAGCTTCGATCGGACTCGCGAACGAAGCATTGCCGGCAACGCAGGTTCGCGAGAAGGCATTGCAGGCAGCGAAAGCGCTTGCCCGTCGTCCTGCAGGAGCATTGCGAGCAACCAAGAAGCTGATGCGCGACGCTGCTCAGATCACAGCAGTGATGGATCGGGAGCTTGCACTCTTCGCACAACGCTTGAATAGCGCGGAAGCTGCAGAAGCCTTTCGCGCTTTTGCTGAACGCCGCCAGCCAGACTTTACGAAACTGAAAGGCTGAGGCTACTTGCGACGTTGCGGCTGAGCAGGTTTGCGGCCGTGGTGGCGAACCTGATTCTGGATGCGCTTCATCAACTGAAGGTGTTGCGGAGGCGGCAGCTCGGGCTCGTCTTCCACACTCCACTGCTGCTTGAATGCACGCATCGCTTCTTCCTGCACGCCTGCGTGACGATTCGACAACATCAGCGAGGAAGGCGAACAGACTCGAGCTCGAATCAATCCCAGATCTTCAGCGGCGTGAAAGAGGCTTGGATACCAGCTCTGCCACGTGGGAAGCAGCCTTTCGACCTGCTCGCGCAAACTCTGACGCTGTGGAGTGTCTGCGATAGTACTCATGAACTGAAGTGGCGTGCTGTGCTGTACGAAAATCGCCGGACTTTCATCGTGGGTTGTGGCTGTCTGCATTCGTTGTATCACGAACATTGGCGCAAATTGAACCCTTGCAACCCTGAAAATATGAAAAGAATGTGAGGTGTCACTCACAACTCGCGGGCTCTGGATGCGAATCAAACAGGTTGCTAAAGTTCCACGACGGACCGGAAATAAATTGAGAAAGGGCCGCCTCGTCTGCGGCCCCAGTAGTTCAATCGTTCTGAAGTTCGCTTGCGCCGTACCAATCCACGCGACGCGTGACCAGCATCACCGCAGCGACTGCCATGAACAGAATGATCGCGCCGAGTAGCAGCGCATAGTCCTCGGACAGAATCAGGACGTACAGAAGTCCGTACACCAGTGACATCGCTCCTGCAGCGATAGCTCCGCGAGCTCGACTGCGCAAGGCGCCTGACAAATATGCGCCAACTAGAGCAACGAGTGCGACGGCCGCGATGAGGTACGCGAGCATGAAGTCGATGTGCTCCGACAGAGCGATCAATAACAAATAGAACACGCTCAATGCGACACCTACCAGAAGGTATTGCAACGGATGAATGCGGTTTTGGCTTAGCTGTTCCCATGCGAAGAACGTGAGGAAGGTGAGCGCAATGAAGAGCGCCGCGTATTTGATTGCTCGCTCAGCACGTTGATACGCATCGACGGGCTGATACAGTCCGACACCGAACGAGGAGGACAGCAGTGTCGGCTCGGCGACCTCGTTCTCCATCCACACCTGTCGGTAGCCTCGATTGAGCTCGAGTACCTGCCATTGCGCATCGAAACCCTGCTCGCTGATCTCACGAGTTGCAGGCAGAAATGCGCCTTGAAATGAGGGATGCGGCCAATCTGACCGCAGCGACGCAGTCGTCACGCTGCCGAGAGGGAGCAGTGAGTAATTTCGCGTCCCGGCGAGAACCACCTTGAAGTCGAACGCCGCTGACTTACCCGCTGTAAAGACACTCGCATCGACGGGCGCTTCGATACCGACGTAAAGCCCCTGCCCCGCCGGTCCCAGCTTCAGATCGTTTAGTGCCAGTCGTGCCCTCTCAACTTCTCGTAGGCTGCGAACATCTGAGACTGGCAGGCGCAGTCGCGCTTCGTCCCACCGGTAAGTGACGCCGGGCTGGTCAAGCAGCGGCTGCAACGATGCGAGATCGAATTGACCGCTGACATGCACTGACGCGAGAAACACAGGAACCGCGTAGATGCCGACGTAACGAGGCTCGGCTTCCATCCGTAGCTCTGAATCAAGGTCGAGCTGAGCGGGTAGCAAATAGATGTCGCGTCGTACGATCCGATTTTCCTTGCCGTCGCTGATTGTTTGCTCGGTCGGGATTCGCAGCATCGGTCCACCGATGACGAGATCGCCGCCCCAGCCTTGCGCGACTTTTGAATAGGCCTGCTCACGCAAGCCGCTGCGTTCAGAGATCAATCCCCGCAGCATCGAGAGTGGAATGAGAAGGACCAGAACGATGGCACCGATCATGAAGGCTTTGGCGCCGACAGAGGTCGGCTGTGCGAGATTGAAGGCCATGAGATCTCCCTGTTAGTGATTTTGGTTCGGGAGAGAGCCTGCGCGGCGACTACGGCAATTACTGGATGCAATCAGGACGAATTGTGGCAGCAGCGATATTTTCACTGCCTTCCCGGTCTACTTGAGGTACTTGGTGCGTTCATGGAACGGCGATTAAGAGAAAGTTATGTTTACGAAGCGACCGCAACCTGGCGATAGCGCCGCAATCCAGCCTTCGGAGATCACCTCCGAGTCTGTGTACCTGAATCGACGGAGCTTGCTGCAGCTCGCGCTGGCAGCGGGTGTTC
>JBJMWN010000211.1:0-2715 GCA_045810085.1 Povalibacter sp.
CACCGCATCGAGAAAGCTTTCGCGCAAGGGGAAGCCTAGGCTCAAGTCTGCGAATAAGACGCCGGCAGCGCGGGGTAGATAGACCGTGGAAACTGCGAGCAGAAGCTTCGCCGAGATCAACTCGCGCTTGCGGATGGGTCGGCACAGCCAGTCATCCGTGAGACTTGCCGGCGAGTCGAGTTGAAAGATCGACATCAGCAGCATTGCGAGCGCCGCCAGAAGTACGGGAGTGCGATACATCGACCACGTCGAAAGCAGATCCAACCGCTCTATAAGTGCGTCGCTGAGAAAGAGCATGGCGCTGAGCGCGATGGTTGGCGCGACACTCAAAATATCCTTCTTGAAGATCGACCAAAGAATAGCGAACTTCATGCGCCCGTCCCTCGGGCACGCTTGCGTTGCTGCATGAGCGAGTTCGCGATGGCACGTAAAGGGATGGCCTCGCATTCCATTCGCACCGCGCCGAAGCGCTGTGCCAATTGTCGGCCCAGCGTGTCGTCGTCAACGTAGTTAGAGGCGATGAATCGCAAGCGGTGTCCGGACCACTCTGGCAGCAGCCACTCATCAGGTAGGGGCTCTGCCGGCTCCTTCGACGCGGACAACGTCACGTTTACTTCGCGAAAGCGTCCTCGCAAATCATCAATGGATTCTTGCAAGATCACTCGGCCGTTCTGCATGAAGGCGACGTGCGTGGTGAAGGACTCGATCTCTGCGAGCTCGTGCGAGGAGATCAGCACGGTGGTGTCGGCTGCCTGCTGTAGCAACCCGTTCACCACCTCATCGCGCACCAAGGTATCCAGCCCGCTCAACGGCTCATCGAGTACGAGTAACTTGGGGCGAAAGGCAAGGGCGCCCACCAGGAGCGTCTTGATGCGCATGCCATGCGACAAATGCTTGAGTCTGCGGGACGCTGGCAATTCAAATTGCTCGCGAAGTTCCCTTTCCAAGCCGAGATCCCAGGTGGGATAGAGTTTTCGCAGGTAGTCAAAAAATTGCGCAACTGTGAGGGCTTCGGGCGGTCTTTGACTCTCCGACACGTAGCCGATCTGCTCGAAGTGCTGCGCAGCGAGTCGAGTCGTGGGCACGCCGAGAACAACGATCTTGCCGCGATCGGGATGCAGGATGTTCATCACCATGCGCAAAGTGGTGCTTTTGCCCGCGCCGTTCGGACCGATCAGCGCAAACACTGACCCTGGCGGAACGCGCAAGGTGAGATCCTCGACTGCGTCGAACCGGCCGAAGCGCTTGGCGACGTGATCCGCTGCAACGATCATGTGCCCATCACTCATTGGAGACGGATTTGAGACCGCGCAGCTCGGTCCAGGTGTCCCGCACAGCTTGTTGAACTTCGCTGAGCCCGGCGCCTACACGAAGAGCTTCCACGACGAGCCGTTCCACTTCGTCTTCGAGCAGTCGCTTGCGATCACCAGCGCGCGCTTTCGGCGGCTGCGTTACGACAGTACCGACGCCGGGCTGAGCTACGAGCCAGCGCTCCTGGATCAAATGCTGAACTACTTTGTGTGCGGTGTTCGGATGGATCTTTAGGTCTAGCGCCAGCGCGCGTACCGAAGGAAATGCTTCGCCGGCCTTCAATTCTCCGGCGAGAATGGATTTGATAGCGGCGAAGTAAACCTGGTCGAAGATGGACTGGCTTGGGTTGAGCTTAACCTTGAACGGAACCATGCTGCCTCCGCTGTCACATCAATAATGTGACACATAGGACGGATCTGGTAAACCCCTGTCGGAACCTCTGCGTTTCCGAGGAGAGTGCGCCGGGTCAAGCCTGGAGAAGGAGGATGGTGTGTAGAAGTGAATCAACAAATCGAAAACTTCTGTGAGAACTAGCAGGTGTGAGTCCTGCCTTGGCAAGGTTCAGCTTCCTGCTGATGAAGACTTGGGGTGAGCTCGCCGAGCACGGCACTTGCGCAGGAGAGGGGCCTATGCGTAGCGACCACGGCGGTCTGCACGTGCACGGAACGTGTGGCCACACTGATCCGCAGCTGATAGCGTTCGCAAAACTGTCCGGGGGATTTGCACGATGAGACTGATGACGGCAGCTGCATGCTCGATGTTCGTTCTATTCGCGGCTGCGCCCGCGCACAGCGCTGATCCTCTTGCGCCGACGGGGCGATGGACGGCTTACACCGCGGGACATGCGGCGACCCCGCCGATGGGATGGAATTCTTGGAACGCATTCGCGAGCGCGGTCGACGAAGAGAAAGTGATGGGTTCGGCGCAGCGTATTGTCGACAGCGGGCTCGCGGCTAAGGGCTATCGCTACATCAATCTGGATGACGGGTGGGCAGCGAAGCGTCGTCTGCCCGACGGACATCTGATCATCCGTGCGGACAAGTTTCCTTCGACCGTCGTAGCGAATGAAGAGACACCCTCGTTCAAAGCGTACACGGACAAGCTGCATTCGCTGGGACTCAAGGCAGGCATCTATTCGGACATGGGACGCCACACGTGTGCGGAAGCTTGGGGCACCAATGACGAAGATCTTCCGAAGGGCACCGCTGCGGAGCGTGCGATCGGTCTGTACGACTACATCGATCAGGACATCGCGCTCTATTTCAAAGAATGGGGATTCGATTACATCAAGGTCGATGGCTGTGGCTTGCGCGACTTCGGGCCGAATTCGCCAAAGGTCAAAGCAGGTCAGGCTCTCGAGCTGACACCTATCATGGATTCGGGTGCGCTCACGCGAACGGATGT
>JBJMWN010000212.1:0-5515 GCA_045810085.1 Povalibacter sp.
CTGTGCACCGAAGCGGAAACTGCGGGTTCGCCTTACGGCGAATCCACCTCGCGCCGACTATTTCTTGCGAGCTGGCTTCGAGGACTTCTTCGCGGCCTTCTTTGCAGCGGGTGCCTTTTTGGCCGAACTCTTGGCTATGGCTTTCTTTTTCGGCGCTGCGGCTTTGTTAACCGCCTTCTTGACGACAGCCTTCTTAGCGGGTGCTTTTGCGGCCGGAGCGGCGGATGGCACGCTCGCATTCTTGGCGGCGCGCTTCTTCAGTTGCTCAGCAATCGCCTTGCCAAGATCAGCCGGGCTCTTCACGGTTCGAACGCCAGCGCGCTCGAGCGCAGCAAACTTATCTGCCGCGGTGCCTTTACCGCCCGACACAATCGCGCCCGCGTGCCCCATGCGTTTGCCAGCGGGTGCAGTGACGCCCGCGATATAGGCAACCACAGGCTTGGTCACGTTCGTGCGGATGAAATCAGCTGCAGCTTCTTCGTCTGCGCCGCCGATCTCACCAACCATGATGATGCCTTCGGTCTGAGGATCGTCCTGGAAGCGCGCGAGCACATCGATGAAATTCATGCCGCGAACGGGATCGCCGCCGATACCAACGCACGTGCTCTGGCCCAATCCCGCATTCGTCGTCTGGAACACGGCTTCGTAAGTGAGTGTGCCGGAGCGCGACACAATGCCGATCCTGCCTGGCTTATGGATGAAGCCCGGCATGATGCCGATCTTGCACTCGCCCGGAGTGATGACACCGGGGCAGTTCGGCCCAATGAGCAAGCTGCCATAGCTCGCGAGAGATGCTTTCACCTTGACCATATCGTTCACCGGAATTCCTTCGGTGATGCACACGATCAGCTCGATGCCTGCATCGGCTGCTTCGATGATGGCGTCCGCTGCATAAGGAGCGGGCACATAAATCATGCTCACAGTCGCGCCGGTTTCTTTCACCGCATCGCGCACCGTGTTGAACACCGGAAGATTGAGATGCTTTTCGCCGCCGCGACCGGGCGTGACGCCACCTACCAGCTTGGTGCCATAAGCGATGCACTGCTCGGAGTGGAACGTGCCCTGCTTGCCAGTAAAGCCCTGGCAAATCACACGCGTATCTTTGTTGATCAGAATGGACATGGGAAGACCTTGAACTTATGAGTTACCGGCGACTGGCTGCTGGCCAGAAACGGAGATGCCTATCGCCTTATTCGGAAGGAGCCGAGCTGCGAAGTGGCGCGTAGCTGCGCGCATCACTTCTTTGCTGCGGAAACAACTTTTTTCGCAGCATCGGTCAGATCTGATGCCGCAGTGATCGCAAGTCCGCTGTCGGCGAGAATCTTGCGACCGAGCTCAGCGTTGGTGCCTTCGATACGAACCACGACCGGCACTTTCACGCCTACATCTTTCACAGCGTGAATGATGCCTTCCGCGATCATGTCGCAGCGAACGATGCCGCCGAAAATGTTGACGAGAATGGCACGTACGTTCTTGTTCGAAAGGATCAGATTGAATGCGACCGTCACCCGTTCACGTGTTGCACCGCCACCCACATCGAGGAAGTTCGCGGGTGCACCGCCGTGCAGCTTGATCAGATCCATGGTGGCCATCGCAAGACCAGCACCGTTCACCATGCAGGCGATGTCACCGTCGAGAGAAACGTAGTTGAGCTCGTGCTTGGCAGCCGCGCGCTCCATTTCATCTTCCTGACTCTCGTCACGCCATTCAGCAAGTTCTTTCTGGCGAAAGAGCGCGTTGTCTTCGATATTGATCTTGGCGTCGAGTGCGACGAGCTTGCCGTCACCCGTGACGATCAAAGGATTCACTTCGACAAGGCTTGCATCGCGTTCGAGATAAAGCCTGTAGAGCGCCTGAGCGATCTGCGCGAACTGCTCGATCTGTTTGCCTTCGAGTCCGAGACCGAACGCCAGAACGCGGCACTGTGAAGGCTGCAGGCCTGCAGCCGGATGAATGTTCACGCGAATGATCTTTTCGGGGGTGTGCGCGGCGACTTCTTCGATGTCCATACCGCCTGCGGCAGAGGCGATGAACGCCACGTGTCCGAGGTCGCGATTCAGCACCAGGCTGACGTAAAGCTCGCGAGCGATCTTCGATCCCTGTTCGACGAATACCTGGTTGATCGGCAGGCCTTCCGCACCGGTCTGATGAGTGACCAGGCGTCTGCCGAACATGCCCTCAGCAGCTTTCGCTGCAGCTTCGGGGGAATCGACCAGTTTTACGCCGCCTGCTTTGCCGCGACCGCCTGCGTGTACTTGTGCTTTCACTACCCATTTGGAACCACCGATGCGGCGTGCTGCATCAGCTGCTTCTTCCGGTGTCGAAGCCACGTGGCCCGTCGGGACTGGAATGCCATAGCGCGCGAACAGTTGTTTGGACTGGTATTCGTGCAGATTCATCGTGAAGGGATCTCGTTCGGGCCAGCGGAAGGCCGCGTATTCTGGAGGAATTCGCCGGTGATGCAAAGGCGAGTTTGGCCGCGAGCTTCTGAGCGAATCATGAGAAGACTCGGGTGCGCTTGATGCAAGGCGCTGCACCAGATACATGCAGAAGCTGTGCTAATTTGCTGCGATGAAGCTTGCCGCGCAGCTCACATCCAATGCATCGACGGACCTTTCCTGGAGAGTCCTCGCTCTGGTGAACCTGTTCCGGCTGCTCGTGCCGTTGCTGCTGGCGGTCCTGTTCCTGACGATTACACCGAGTCCGGTGGGCCAGATGCGGCCGCCAGTCTTCATCGGCGTTGCCACCGCCTACTTCCTGTTCGCGATCGGCTCGATTCCGAGCATCAAACACCGCCGACCCGGCATAGAAGTTCAAACGGTCGTAGGCGCGTGCGTAGACGTCCTGGCCATCGCGCTGCTCACGTACTCGAGCGGCGGTATGAACAGCGGTCTGGCCGCCCTGCTGGTTCTCCCTATCGGCGCTGCGAGCTTCGTTGTCGGGCAGCGACTCGCCTTCCTGTTCGCCGCTCTTGCCGCGCTCGCGATGTTGCTGCAACAAGGATTCGTGATGCTTGTCGGACGCGGGGATGCGGGCGACTTCACCGCAGCCGGCATCGTCGGTGCACTCATGTTCGTCGTCACTCTGGGCGTGGGGCCGCTCAGCCGCAGTCTGCGAGAGAGCGAAGAACGTGTTCGCCAGCGCGAAGTCGACGTGGCAAACCTCGCCGAGCTCAACCAGTTTATCGTGCAGCATCTGCGCGAAAGCATCCTGGTCGTCGATGAGAACGACACGATCCGGCTCATCAACGAGTCCGCTGCTCAACTGCTCATGCACGGTCCGGTGCAGAGAGGCACACCGCTCGGCGAGGTGTCTCCGCGTCTGCTGTTTCTATTGGGAACGTGGCGAAGACATTCCTACGACTGGCAAATGAGCTCGCTTTCCGTAGTCACAGCGGACGGCGGCAGCGTCGTGCAGCCACATTTCGTCGCACTCAATCGGCCCGAGCACGGGCCCACCCTTGTCTTTCTCGAAGACACGACCCTCATCGCCGAGCGAGTTCAGCAGTCCAAGCTCGCTGCGCTGGGAAGACTCAGTGCCAGCATCGCGCATGAGATTCGCAATCCGGTCGGAGCGATGAGTCACGCCGCGCAACTCTTGGCGGAAGATCCGGAGCTCAGCCCTCAGGAAAGGCGGCTGACCAGCATCATCACCAGCAACGGCGAACGGATCAGCACCATCGTCGACAATGTGCTGCAACTTTCGCGGCGGGACTCGACCCGTCAGGAGCGCGTCGACCTCAATGCGTGGCTGCACGAGTTTCTGGCCGAATTCCGACAGACTTCTCAGATCGGCGCGGACATTCTGCGGTTCAATCCTCCGTCTCAGGACCTGGAAGTCCGAGTGGATCCGAGCCATCTGCATCAACTGATGTGGAACTTGTGCGAGAACGCGCTCAAGTACGGTCGCGGAGCTGACCCGAACACACCGATCGAAATTCAGACTGGCCGCATCGCACTCTCCGAGCGTCCGTACCTCGAAGTGATCGACCGTGGACCGGGGATCGCGCCCACGGATGCAGAACGCATCTTTGAACCGTTCTTCACGGCGGGCAAAGGTGGAACGGGATTGGGGTTGTTCATCGCGCGCGAGCTCGCTCAGTGCAACCGGGCCATCCTCACGTACGAACCACGCTCGGGCGGTGGTAGTATTTTTCGGCTGGTTTTCGCAGATCCGCATCGTTGGGAAATGTCTTGAAGAAACATCGCGCGCTGGTTGTCGATGACGAACCCGACATCCGGGAACTGCTCAGCATTACGCTCGAGCGCATGAACATCGACGTCCTCACTGCAGGCGATATTGCCTCGGCGACACGTGAGCTGCGCAACACCAACTTCGATCTGTGCTTCACGGACATGCGCCTGCCCGATGGCGACGGTCTCAATCTGGTCGAATGGATCCAGGCGCACAAATCGAATACGCCCGTGGCTGTGATCACGGCCCACGGCAATGTTGAAACCGCGGTTCGCGCATTGAAGCTCGGTGCATTTGATTTCATCTCCAAGCCGCTCGATCTCGCCGCACTCCGCAAACTGATCGCCGCAACGCTGAAGCTCGGCGAAGGCAGCGAGAGCACGATCCAACTGCCGCAAATCAAACTGCTCGGTCGATCCGCAAAGATGGATCAACTGCGCGAGCTGATCGAACGCGTCGCGCGCAGCCAGGCACCGGTTCATATCTACGGTGAGTCAGGTACCGGCAAGGAACTGGTCGCACATCTGATCCACGATGCCGGCGCGCGTCGGGATGCCCCTTTCGTCCCGGTGAACTGCGGAGCAATCCCCACCGAACTCATGGAGAGCGAACTGTTCGGTCACAAGAAAGGCAGCTTCACCGGCGCAGTCGCCGACAAGTTGGGCCTGATCCAAACCGCAGAAGGCGGAACATTGTTTCTGGATGAGATCGCCGACCTGCCCTTGCATATGCAAGTGAAGCTGCTGCGCGTCATCCAGGAAAAGAGCGTGCGCCCCGTTGGCGAATCGCGCGAGATCCCGGTGGACATCCGAATACTTTCGGCGACCCACAGAAATCTCGCATCGCTCGTTGCTGAAGGAAAATTCCGCGAGGATTTGTTCTATCGCGTGAACGTTATCGAAGTGCGAGTGCCGCCACTGAGAGAACGACTCGAGGATATCGCCGAGCTCGTGGACTCGATCATCGAACGACTCGGCAAGCAAACAGGCAATCGTGCACTCAGCATCACCGAGAACGCATTGAAGGCCTTGAGCGCCTATCACTTCCCAGGCAACGTCCGCGAATTAGAGAACGTGCTCGAGCGGGCGGCGACGTTGTGTGCGGGTGGCGTTGTCGATGTCGGTGACCTGCAGTTGAGACCGAAGACAGTTGCCGCCAGCACTCCGGCACAAAATTCCGTCGCCGCTGGTGAGAACTTGGGAGATGCGCTCGAAGACATTGAGCGCGACGCTATCGTCAGAGCGCTTGAGCAGACTCGATACAACAAGACCAAGGCCGCGGCTCTGCTTGGAATGACCTTTCGGTCGCTGCGCTATCGCAT
>JBJMWN010000213.1:0-27094 GCA_045810085.1 Povalibacter sp.
TCTGCAGATCCGGCGAAGTTTTACACGGACTCGAAGCAGTACATGGATACGTTGCTGAAACTGTGGGCATGGAAACGTCAGGTGGGACGCGAAGAGGTTCGGGTCACGTCGATGGGCAAAGCAGCCACGGACTCGGTCTTCGTCGATGACTATGGACGCAAATGGCAGTTCCGCACCTGGAATTGCGAGTACCAGGATTCGGTGGTGCTTTCGTTGGCACTACCCACGCCCGAGGGTTACGTCGGCATCGTGACCTTGGCGAACACTGCAGGTCAGTACGATCCATTGTCCGATATGCGCTCGATGACTTCGTTCGCACACGTCTCTTATTCCGGCACGCTCAAGCAGTGGCAGGAGTATCTGGCACTGCGCGATTTGCATCCGAGTAGCTTTGAGAATCTGCAGGTCACGATTGATTACGGCAAGCGGTTCGAGCTGCGCTCGCCCCGGTTTGCGTTCGCGTACACGCACGACCAGCAGAAGATCCAGGCGAACAGTCAGTTCACCTTGATGTTCGGCTTCGTCAAAGACGGCGATCGGGTTCGATGGGAGCCGACAGGCATATCTACGGTGGAGGACCCTGCCGGTCGCAATGCTCTGATGCTTGCGCGTCGCAGTGCCCCAGCAACCACACTGCCTCAGAATTTTCTCACCGACTGGAAAAACGTCGTCACGCGACAGCATCCGTTCGATGCTCGGATGGATCAGAATCAAGGCGTCATGAGCATCGGCGGAGTGTATCCAGTCGCTACTGCCAAGCCCGTCAATGACGAACCTGCCGTGCTCTACACCTTCTTCCGTGCGAAGCAGGGACAGTTCAAAGAGAAGGCGTTGCAGTCCGAACTGAAGCAGTGGATGAAGGGCCTGCAGGTCTCGGAAAAGACGGGGCTGTGACACCCCGTCGCTTCATCACAGCTGATCTGAGTTGCTGACGAACGCGAGCATCTTGCCGTCAGGCGACCATGAAGGCACGTTGATCGTCCCCTGCCCGCCGTAGATATAGGCAACCACTTTGGGCGTGCCGCCCTCGAGTGGGAGCGTGCGCAGATATACGCGCTTGTAATAAGGATGTTCGCTCGGGTTGATCTTATCGATGTAGCTGATCATCACCATCGACTTGCCATCAGGCGTGATGTGCGGGAACCAGTTGTTGTGCTCGTCGTTGGTGATCTGGGTCTGCTCAGTACCGTCGGGTTTCATTCGCCAGATCTGCATGAGTCCCGTGCGGGCAGAATTGAAATAGATGTATTTGCCATCGGGCGTGAACTCCGGGCCGTCATCGAGCGCAGGGTCAGTCGTCAGACGAATCTCTTTGCCACTGCCATCGGACGCCATCTTGTAAATATCGAAGTTGCCGTTGCGTCCACCCGTGTACAGCAGCCACTTTCCATCCGGAGACCAGCTGTGCAGATAGGAGGGTGTAAGCGCAGTGATTCGCTTAGGCACACCGCCACGTGAGGGCAGCGTGAACACAGTGGACTGACCTTGATCGGTGCTTTGATCGCTGATGCCCTGCATGCTGCCGTCAAACGAGAGCACGTGATCATTGTTGTTGCGAATCGCGAAACCTGTGTCGATCAGGAACGGCTGACGCTTCGCAAGATCAAATCGATACAGCCGACCCCGCGTATCGGGATCGCCACCGCTGCTGTTGAATACGAGTGAACCTCCATCTGGCGTCCAGTTCGGCGCTTCGAACGGCACGCGCGAGCTGTGAATCACCTGACGACGCCCGGTCTGCACATCCAACAATTCCAGCTGCGTGCCGATGTAGTCGCGATACGGAACGAAGTCAGGCTTGGCAGGCCGGATGATCCGTACGTTGCTGAACACCGCTTGCTCGGTCACTTCAGGGTTATGGGCGCACAGAAACAAACCAATGTAAGGCTCGGCCCCGAGATCGAGATCTGCAATTTCTGTGGACGTATACGGCTCGCCGAATTTCGCAGAAGAGAAAATGTAAGTGTTGCCGCGGCGCTCGAGTTGAATGATGTCGGAGCCGCGTACTTCGGATTTCACTTCAGTTGTTTCGGCTGCCTTGCTGGCGCGCGACTGTTGCGAGATGAGTCCATCGCCATGGACCGCAGCACTCACGTACGCGGAATCTGCATCGAGGCTGCTGCGCACAATCCAGCCCGCCTTGCGATGCGGATCGACACCCGCGCCGATGAACTCGACTCGCGCCTGCAGAATGAAATCACCAGTCAGCTTGCGCCATGCGTAGTGAAATTCATCTTTCGTTCCCCACAGATTCGTTCCGGAGCCGGTCAGCACGTATTCCTGAGACGCAGCGTTGTAGGTCGACCTGCCTGTGAGCTTCGGCGCGCCGATATCGCCGTGCTCTGCAAATTCACCGATCGGTCCTGAATACGCCACCGCGCTACCCAAACACGCAATGACTGCGAGTGCGGCGATCGACCCTGAATGTAGTTTGATCATGAGACCTGCTCTTATCGGTGATCGAATTTGGAAGGTGCTGTGCGCAGGCACCAGCAAGATCGTATGTGAAAACACATCGCATGAACTTCAGCGCAGCAGTGCAGAGGCAGACCACAGGATGGGCGCCTGCCCATGCAGATCACCCGTGCTGCGCGGCCGATCGAGGTAGTACGGAACGCTGTCACCTGTGCCCGTGCCCACACACACGTCAGTGACGTCCGCATCTGCATTGAGGTAATCGGTCAGCGCGAGCCACGCCTTGCGCGCGGCGGGACCATAGGTCGCGGCGTCCAACCAGCCGTTCTTCACGCCCGTGACAAAGGCAAACGTGAACATGCCGGTGCCCGACGTTTCAGGCCACGCTTCGGAATGATCGATGAGCTGGCGCCACATGCCTTCCTTGCTCTGATACTTGAGAAGCGTAGCCATCATCCGCCGATAACCTTCGATCACCGCTGCACGTTGCGGATGATTCTCCGGAAGCGCACTCAGGAGTTCCGTCATTCCTGCGGCCATCCAGCCATTACCGCGTCCCCAGAAGAACGGTGACTGTGGCGCGTGAAAGAACAATCCATTCGGCTGCTGCAGGCGTTTCAGGTACGCGACCATTTCAGTCGCCGCATGATCGAGATACTTGATGTCTGCCGTCGCGCGGTACGCCTGCACTTGCAAGAGCGTGATCATGTACATGTCGTCGATCCAGAAGCGCGTCTGGTTCGTGAGGCCGTCAGGCTGCGGGTTGTCCCATTGACCTTCGGCGAACGCGAGACCCATCACCCGGTATTGGTAACGACCGGTCTGCTTGTAGATTTCCAGCGGCACCGCGCCGAACACCGAAGCATCGACATGGTTGATCGGCGGAATGCGTGATGCTTCCGCTCCCAGAAATGGCTGGAAACGTTCGACGAGTCGATTCGCGAGTGGTTTGTCGTTTGCGAGCTTTGCGAAGGTCAGAGCACCGTACCAGCTCGCCACTTCGGCGTAGTGCAGGCTCTGACGATCTGACTCACCGAGATAGGGCATCTCCTGATGAGCAACAGGAACGAATCGCTCCGCCACTCGCTTACCGACCTCGAGTGGTGACTTCGCTGCGGGCCACTCTTTGAAGTAGTTTTCACCCGAGGCAGAGGCTACTGATGCAATCAACAGCACCGCCGCGCAAAGCGAGCGCGAACTGATCATTGCGCTTCGACCTTGACGTTCAATGGAGCTTGAGTGCGATGAACGAACTCATCTACATAGCGCGTCCATTCTTCGCGCGACGCGAACTGCCCACTTCGATCCCAACCCGCACCTAACCAATACCTGAGCGGCTGGCCTGATTTCACTTTGACCAGCAACAACTCGTTGCCATAGTTGCCTACCGTTCCCACGGGCTCCGATGCGTATCCGGCAGCAACCGCATCGGATGCAGCGATGACTGCAATACCCAGGCCGCCGTCCGTCGCGCTTTCCCAGGTATTGAGCCAATGCTGCTTCGGATCGCGAGTCACCTCCATCGGCGTGTCTTTGTGTCGCGAAATACCGAGCGCAACGGTGAGCTCATCGTTGCCAGCGAACGTGAACACACTTTCGACCTGGTCGAAATTTCGTCCCGCATCGACCGTAAATCGTTTGGTCTCGGTGACGGTCTGACCATTGCCGATGTCCCATGGCGCGTAGGTAAGCTCGAAGACCGCACGCAACGGCCCATTTGCCAGTACGCGCGCAGAAGCGAAATTGCCCGAGCTCGCCAACTTGCCATCGCGCCAGATACCCGTACCCCCTGCCCCACGAGAACCGCCGATGCTGTAAAGATCGAGCCCCTCGCCTTCGCCGTCTTTGTGAAACTGATCATGTCCTTTTAGGTACCAGCGATCGACGATCAGGTACGGCACGCGCTTGCCCCACACATCGATCCCGCTGCCACGTAAGCGTTCAGGACCAGCACCCGGACTGTCGAGCGCGGGCCCGTAGGCACGATGGGCGATGCGATCGTTTTCCCAGGCGAAGTCGTCCAGGCGCTCTGGCACCAGGCGCGCAAACACTCGAGGTGTGATCGGCGGTGTCGTGCCTGCGATCGTCTCTAAAGTGAAAACCGTGGGCGAGCCCGAGGCTGGAAAATCGTATTGAAAAACAAGATCGTCGTATTTGAAGCCGCGATGATCGTGTTCGTAATTGGTGATTTGCGAGGCAATGATGTTGCCTGCGCTATCGCGTACCTGCAGGTGATACATGCGTGCGTCGGGTAGCACGCGCAGAACATCGGCAAATGGAACGGAGACGACTTCGCCGGTACGTTTCGCGCGCGCATCGCCACTCACGGTGATGTGCGCCGTTCCTGCGGCTGCAGTGAACGCATAAGAACAGGCGACCAGCGTCGCCAGCACGCGAGCAATTGTCATCGATCCCCCAACGGCATCAGTTCTTGTTCGTGGCGCAGTTATAACCGATCCTGACACGGTCTCGAAACCCGTTTTGGTCCGTCATGAGTTCGTCGGACAGACGAAACCCTGCAGTCGTAATGAGCCGCAAAGCGCGGCTGCATGCCGCTTGACCTATCAAGCGCACCACCTTGCTCCGGCCGCGACTATGATGCGATCCTCGGCACGCTTTCACCACAGCCGGTGTTTTTACAATGCACGACGCATCCCGCAGAACTTTCATGATCACTTCCGCAGCCGTTCTCGCCGCGGCGACGGTCAAATCCCGTGCGGTCCATGCCGCCGCGAAACAGTCTGGAATCAAGCAAGCGTTCGCTGATGACTTCCTGATCGGCACTGCACTGAGCAATGACACGCTCGAGGGCAAGCACCCTGAATTGCTCGAACTCGTAGCACGCGAGTTCAATGCGATCACGCCCGAGAACTGCATGAAATGGGGCGTCATGGAGCCGCAACAGGGACAGCCACTTTGGCAACTGCCTGATCGCTTCGTGGAGTTTGGGTCGAAGAATGGCATGCGCCTGGTCGGACATACGCTGGTCTGGCATTCGCAGACGCCGAGCTGGGCTTTCATCGGCGACAACGGCCAACGCATTTCCGCCGACGCGCTCAAGAAGCGCATGCAGACGCGAATCGATACGTTGCTCGGACGTTATCGCGGCCGCATTCATATGTGGGACGTTGTTAACGAAGCCATCGAAGACGATGACAAAGGCTGGCGCAAGAGTCCGTGGTTCGAAATCCTCGGCCCTGAATTCATGGAGCGTGCGTTCCGACTCGCACATGACGCCGATCCAAAAGCGCATCTGATGTACAACGACTACAACGAACACAATGCTGGCAAGCGGAAGTTCCTGGTGGACGTCCTGAAGGACTATCGCAAGCGCCAGGTGCCTATCCACGGCGTCGGCTTCCAGGGTCACATCGGACTCGACTATCCGGATCTGCACGAATACGAGCGAAGCATCGAGGAGATCGCGGCGACCGGCGTGCGCATCCACATCACCGAACTCGACATCGACGCGTTGCCGCGTGCATGGCAGTTCACCGGCGCAGAGATCTCCACCCTCGCTCAATACAAAGACGAGTTGAATCCTTATACGAAAGGCTTGCCTGCCGACGCGGAAAAGCGACTCACGGATCGATATCGTGAAGTCTTCGAACTCTTCATCAAGCATCGCGACAAGATCGAGCGAGTCACGACCTGGGGCACGCATGACGGTGAATCATGGAAGAATGATTTCCCGGTGCGCGGCCGCACCAACTATCCGTTGCTGTTCGACCGTCAACTCAAACCGAAGGCCGCGTACGATGCGTTGGTAGCTTTGGGCCAGCAGAGCAAAAAGACGTGAGAGCGCAGGACTCGAATCACCGCGAGTGAAAGGTCAAAGAACTACCGGCTGACTCGCGGCTTGTCCCGATGCAGGAGTCGCAGCAGCATCAGGCCGCCGATGATGGCGGCCATGAACGCGATCGCAGAATAGGCCCACGTATCTTCGATGCTCGGGTCTTCCAGGCCTTGCTGCGCGTACAACCAGGTCACAGTGCCGTTATACGTCGCGTGCAGAAGGATGCAGGGCCAGAGCGAACGACACCGCTCATAGAGCCAGCCTGCGACGATGCCGATCGCAAAGGCGGTGGCCAGTTGATACACGTTCAGATGAGCGATGCCGAAGATCGCCGAAGACCACAGAATCGCTTTCGTGCGCGAATACTGATGCAGGAAACTGCGCAGGATCACGCCCCTGAACAGCATTTCCTCGAGCACCGGTGCGGCAACACACGCGAAGAACAAAGCAAGCGAGCTCGATGACATCACATCCGCGAACATGGCCTGGTCTTCGGCGGACATGGGAAGAAGCCAGACTACGAGCGAGTTGATGGTACCCGCTGCGAGCATGAGGCCAGGAGCAAGCAGCAGGATGGGCACGGTGACCAGACTCAGGGTCGCCGCGACCGAGTTGTTCGTCGGGTGAAAGAGTTGGCGGTAACTCATGCGCTTGTAGGCCATCAGACCCACAAACAGGACTCCGTTGCCGACTACGGTAATCAACCCCGATACATCGACCCAGTCCGCATCGGTGAGAAAGTCCGAATCGAACATCCCGGCCGAAACCAGCAGTTCGATCAGGATCAGTACTACGATCAGTACGAATGCTTCGAAAATGTTGGGATAGGTTTCGTGCTGCTCGCTCATGTTGTTCTTGTGCAGTGGCGATGCTGTCAGCCCAGCCGAGCCGACTTGCCGTTAAAGATAACAGCAGCACCGCTTGCTCAGAAGAGCAACGATCTCAGCTCGGCGAAGAAACGAAGGATTATGACGCTTCCAGGGGCCTGTCCAGAACGGCCCGAACTCGACTTGCAAGTTGCGCCCGCGTGAAGGGTTTGGTCAGCAACTCGACACCCGGATCCAGACGACCGTCGTGCATGAGCGCACTTCGCTCGTAGCCCGTCGTGAAGAGAATGCGCAGATCAGGCCGGCGCAGTCGCGCCTCATCGATGAGCTCGCGACCGTTCATGCCAGGCAGTCCGACGTCGGTGAACACCATGGCAATCTCGGGATGATGCTCGAGAATACGCAGAGCCGAAGTTCCATTGTGAGCCTCGAGCACAGCGAAACCGAGTTCACGCAGGCTCTCAGTCGTGTAGATACGAACATCGTCGTCATCCTCGACCACGAGAATGACTTCGTCCGAATATCCTTTCGGCGTGCTGATTGGAGCAGGCACATCTGTTATCTGGTCGACGCCCGCAAGGCGCGGCAGATAAATGCTCACGGTCGTGCCCTGCCCCACCTGACTTCGCAGTCGCACATGACCGCCTGACTGTTTCACGAATCCGAACACCTGACTCAATCCGAGCCCCGTACCTTCACCGATGGGTTTGGTCGTGAAGAAAGGATCGAACGCGCGGGACATGACGTCCGAAGTCATCCCGGTGCCGGTATCGGCAACCGCGATCACCACGTATTCACCTGAGAGCATGTCCGCACTGCCGGGATGCCCATGCACGAATGTGTTGGAGGTCTCGATGATGAGTCGCCCGCCGGCTGGCATCGCATCGCGAGCGTTCACCGCCAGATTCAGCAATGCGCTTTCGAGCTGATGCGGATCGACTTCGACCATCCAGATGCCTTCGCTCAGTACGTTCTCGATGACGATGTCTTCACGCAGCGTCCGATGAATCAGATCCGACATGCCCAACACCAATTGACTCACATCCGTCGGTTTTGGATTCAGGGGCTGACGGCGTGCAAACGCGAGCAATTGACCCGTGAGCGTGGCCGCACGCTCAGCACCTTGCATCGCTTGTCGCACTGAGCGTTGCAGACGTTCGTTTTCCTCTGGCAGTCGTCGCGCGATGGTATCGAGATTGCCGAGGATCACTGTCAGCAGATTGTTGAAGTCGTGGGCAACGCCACCGGTGAGTTGACCGATCGCCTCCATTTTTTGCGACTGATGAAGTTGCTCCTGCATCGCACGTCGCTCCGTCATGTCGCGGGTGACTTTGGCGAAGCCGATCGTATTGCCTTCGTCATCGCGGATCACATCGACGAGCACATTCGCCCAGAAACGCGTGCCATCTTTACGGACCCGCCAGGCTTCCGCTTCGTATTTACCTTCCCGGGCGGCAATCTCGAGCGCGCGTTGTGGACGTCCTTCGGCTCTGTCCTCATCGGTGTAAAACAACGAAAAGTGTTGACCGATGATTTCCTGGGCGGTGTATCCCTTGATGCGCTCCGCGCCCGGATTCCAGCTCGATACATAGCCGTTCGGATCGAGCATGTAGATCGCATAGTCGGCAACTCCGGCCACCAGCTGCCGAAACTGCAACTCACTACGACGCAACTCCGAAGTGCGCTGCTGAACGCGCTGTTCCAGTGTCTCATTCCAATTCTGCAATTCACGTTGCGCTCTTTCCGCCGCTTCGAACCAGCGCGAACTCTCGACGGCCACACCCGCTTGAACCGCGATGCTTTGCGCGAGAGATTCGTGATAGCCAGTGAACACTGCTGCAGTTGAATGAGCGAAGAACAGTCCACCCTGGATCTCTCCGGAACGGGCAAATACCGGAACCGCCAGAAAGCTGCGAACGGGCGAGTGTCCGGGCGGCATTGCAAAGTGCTCCGACCAGAAACCGCACTCAGGATCGTTCAGCAGATCATCGGAGCGCAGAATGCGCGGGCTACGACTCATCCGACTCAACAGCAACGCGCTGAGCGTCGGTGTGATGGGATCAGAAACCGATCGAGACTCAGCGCTGAGCGCCTGCAAGGTGAAATGATCACCCTGTTCATTGATGGAGTTGTAGACGAAAGCGCCGAACTGAGCACCGAGCACTTCGATGGCAGCATCGGTCACGATTTGCACGACCTGATCGATCCTCGATTGCGAGGCGATCGTGCGGCTGATCCTGCCGAGCAGTTGCAACGTGTGCGCATGTTCGGCACTCATCGAACGAGCACGTACTCGCTCCGTGACGTCCCGAAACACCCAGGTACGCAGCCACTGTCCGGATTTCCCGTGATGCACTCGCGATGAGCGCTCGATGAGGCGAGCATCGGAAAGAGCAATCAGATCGAAACTTTCGCGCCTTGGATCAGCACTGATCGCTTGCGCTGTCGCTACGAAGGTCTCGGGTTCACTCACCTGAGCTGCAATCAGAGAAAGCAAATCCCCGAGCCCGTGACAGTCCGCCGCCGCTGCTTCGAGCCGCCACAGGTTTCTGAAGGATTCATTGCTGTACGTGATCACACCGGACGAGTCGGTCACCAAGACCGCGTCGAGGACCTCGCCCAGCGCTGCAGTCAATGACTCCATGTTGACCGGCAGAGAGCGCCTGTTGCGATCGAGCAGAGTCTGATCAGAATCCGCAGCAGGCTGGCGCCCGCATTCAATTTTGTTTGAGTTCAATCGGATTCCTGCCCAGTGTGCAAAGATCAGGCGTAACCCATCAGACCGCCTAATGCTGCTGCAGTCGAGGGATCAGCCCTCGCCTCCAGTAGACAGACCCTCTGTCAGGCTCGCCATGACGAGGCTCTCATACTTCCGATGAGCACGTGCCACGACTGCACCCCCACTGCGTCAGGCCAACCGACTCAACGCCGCAGGCCGCAGCGGAGTTCCCCGCCAGCAGTCACTCTGCAGAGTGAGCCAGGCACCGGTTACGCTATAGAAAATGGCGTCAGCACTGTCAGTCTCATACGCGACAGAAGCGATCGAACATCAAGGCCCATGCGGGTCACCGGTTGGAGAGGCAGATGGAATTCAGGCAGTTAGGCGGATCGGGCTTCAAAGTGCCGGTACTGAGTTTGGGAACGGGCACGTTTGGTGGGAAGGGAGATTTCTTCCGCGGCTTCGGCGAGACCGATCTCAATGAAGCAAAACGCCTCGTCGACGTGTGCCTGGAATCCGGGATGAACATGTTCGACTCCGCTGATGTGTATTCAGGCGGTGTCGCTGAAGAGATTCTCGGTGCCGCGATTCGCGGACGGCGCGATCAGGTCATCATCTCCACCAAAGGGACTTTCCGCAGAGGCCCCGGACCGAACGACACAGGCTCATCGCGTTTCGGATTGCTGAAAGCAGTCGACGCCAGCCTAAAGCGATTGGGGACTGACTACATCGATCTTTACCAACTGCACGCCTTCGATGCTGTATCGCCGATCGAGGAGACGCTGCGAACACTCGATGACCTGGTCACCGCAGGAAAGATTCGCTACATCGGTTGTTCGAACTTCTCGGGTTGGCACCTGATGAAGTCGCTCGCAATGTCTGATCGGCATGGCTGGGTGCGACACATTGCTCATCAAGCGTATTACTCGCTCGTCGGGCGCGACTACGAATGGGAACTGATGCCCCTCGCACTGGATCAGAAAGTCAGCACGATCGTATGGAGTCCGCTGGGTTGGGGCCGACTCACCGGGAAGATTCGCCGCGGTCAGCCGCTTCCTGCCGGCACTCGCTTGCAATCGAAAGTCACTGCAGAAGGTGGGCCGCAGGTTCCCGAGGAGCATCTGTTTCGGGTCGTCGACGCACTCGATGTCATCGCACAGGAAACCGGAAAAACAGTGCCGCAGATCGCGCTCAATTGGTTGCTGATGCGCCCGACCGTCGCGAATGTGATCGTCGGCGCGCGCAACGAGGAGCAATTGAGACAGAACCTGGGCGCGGTAGGCTGGCAACTCACTCGCGAACAGATCGAACGGCTCGATGCGGCCAGTGCGACACCGAAAGCCTATCCGTACTGGCACCAGAGCAGCTTCGATCGCAATCCTTCACCGGTGTGATTCGCGTGCGCTCAGGCTCGAGCACTTGCTTTACGCGCTCGCGCTCGCGTCAAGCCGAGTCTGCGATCGGTACTGACAAGAATCGTTGCAGACAGGTGCGCAATTGTTCGCGATCGATGGGCTTCGACAGATAGTCATCCATCCCCGCGGCGAAACACTCTTCATCAGCGCCCTTCATCGCGTGAGCGGTGAGCGCGATGATAGGGATATGTTTACCCGCCGGCTCGCGTCGTCGAATTTCCTGGGTGGCTGCGTATCCGTCCATCTCCGGCATCTGGCAATCCATGAGAATCAGGTCGAAGCTACCGGCCTGCCACGCATCGATCGCTTCGCGGCCGTTGCTGACGACGACGGCTTCATAGCCGAGCTTCTCCAGTGTACGACTCACGACGCGCTGATTGACTACGACATCTTCGGCGACGAGCACGCGACGTGAAGGCGTGCGACTGCGACGCACCTGCAATTCCTGTTGAGTGACGATCGTCTGCGTCTGCATGTTCCAGTCTTCGGCTTTCGCACCCATGATGACGCGCAGGCAATCGATCAGATCGCTCTCAGCCACCGGCTTCAGCAGATAACCTGCAAACCCGAGTTGGGCAAAGCTCTGAGCATCGCCGTGATAAGCGGCTGACGTGAGCAATACGCGGCGCGCGGATCTGAGCCGTGGATCGGCGTTGATGCGTCGGCCCAATTCAGCACCGTCACATTCGGGCATGTCGTGATCGAGCAGCACGATGTCGTACATCGTATCTTCGCGCCACGCCTTCTCCATCATCTGGAGCGCTTCTTTGCCAGAGCTCGCGGAGTGAGGATCGGCGCCATAGCGACTCAGCTGCGTCGTCAATAATTTCAGGTTGGTGGCGTTGTCATCGACAACGAGAATGCGTCGACCATTCACCACCGCCGGAGTGAGGTTTGCAAATCGTGAGACACGCTCACGAGAAGGCGCAAGTTTTGCGGTGAACCAGAACAGCGAGCCCTCGCCTTCGCGACTTTCGACACCCGTTTCGCCGTCCATGAGCTCGACGAGTCTGCGTACGATTGACAGGCCGAGCCCGGTGCCGCCAAAGCGTCGTGTAGAGGAAGTGTCGACCTGCATGAACGGCTGGAAGAGCTTGTCGAGTTTTTCGGCGGGAATGCCAGCACCCGTGTCGCGAACTTCACAGCGCACGGTCTTGCCAGGTCCTTCGCCTTCGATCACCTGCACGCGCAGCGACACCTCACCGGAAGTTGTGAACTTCACTGCGTTGCCGCCGAGATTCAGCAGAATCTGTCGTAAGCGGCCAGGGTCGCCACGGACCATACGCGGCAGACTCTCATCGACTTCCGTCGTGAGCTCCAGTCCTTTCGCGTGGGCCTGGACGGCGAGCACACGGCCAACATCCCGAAGCACTTCGCGAAGATCCATATCAATGCTTTCGAGCTCGAGCTTGCCAGCTTCGATCTTCGAGAAATCCAGAATGTCGTTGATGACGGTAAGAAGCGCGCGGCCACTTTCACGAATCGTTTCGGCGTAGTCGCGCTGCAAGGAATCCAGATCGGTATCGAGCATGAGCTCGCTCATCCCGATCACGCCATTCATCGGCGTGCGGATCTCGTGACTCATGTTCGCGAGGAATTCGCTTTTGGCACGCGTCGCTGCTTCGGCGATTTCGCGAGCCTGTCGAAGTTCGTCTTCAGCTTTGACGCGAGCCGTGATATTGCGGCCCATGCCCATCAGCCCGACGACATTGCCCTTGGCATCGCGCAATGGAACCTTCGAGGTCAGAAGATAAGCCTCGGTACCATCCTGGTAAACGGCTTTCTCCTGACGATTGAGCAGAGGCTCACCGGAGACCACGACGTTGCGTTCGTCGTCATAGAACTTCTGCGCGATCTCAGGCGCGAAGAAATCGAAGTCAGTCTTGCCCAGGATTTCCTCCGGGGTCGTTCCCATCAATCGGCTGCAGCTTTCGTTCGCAAGCAGAAAGCGCGATTGCGAATCTTTCACGTAAATGGGATCGGGCAGACTGTTGACGAGCGTATGAAGAATTTCTGCTTCGCTCGTGAAAGCAGATTCCGGACCGGAGGTGAGGGTGCGACGAACGCTCTGCAGCAGGCTGGGCAGAGCCAGCGGCATCAGCATCAGAACAAGCGTGATCAGGTGGGCAGCAAAGGGTGGGATGGCCGGAAAGCACCACTGAGCAAGAGCCAAATAGGTTCCCGCACACACGAGAGCTGTGCCTGCCTGCACGCCCATCGAATGTCCACGGGTGACGCTACCGACTCCACTCATCCAACCCCCGAGAAATAGCCTCGTCCTGACACAGTAGCTGAACGACCGCACGAGGAACGTCAGTGCAAAGTCCGCTTTTCGAACATAGTTACGTGATTCAAGTCACGATTCCCACCGCATCGGTGCAGGACTTACGGCGCAGGAAATGCTTTCACTTACAGCGCAACATCGGCCGCACGAGGCACTACTGAAGCGGTCTTCGTCAGTTCAGCAATCTGCATTCAAACGAACGGCTACAGTCGCGCATCTCAACGTGACTCATGTCGCATTTCATCCTAGGGATCAGACCGTCCGATTGGAAACTCAACAATGACCAGAATCGCCTTGGTGACAGGTGCAGGATCGGGCATCGGCCGCGCTGTTTCGCTCGCGCTTGCTCGCAACGGCTTTCGCGTCCTGCTCAGTGGTCGACAGCGGGAAAAACTCGAAAGGGTTGCGAAGGAAAGTGGAGGCTCATGTCATGTGCTTCCGGCGGACGTGAGCGACCCGCATTCAGTCACGCAACTATTCGCTCGCATCGGCATGGAGTTCGGCAGGCTCGATCTGCTGTTCAACAACGCGGGCACTGGCGCAGCGCCCGCGCCGTTGGAGGACTTGCCGGTAGAAGCCTGGCGCAAGGTGATTGATACCAACCTGACCGGCACGTTTCTGTGTACCCAGGCGGCGTTCAAGCTCATGAAAGAGCAGGCGCCTCGCGGCGGACGGATCATCAATAACGGTTCGATTTCGGCCTCGGTGCCACGTCCGCTCATGGTTGCGTACACCGCGTCCAAGCATGCAGTGAGCGGATTGACGAAAGCGACGTCACTCGAAGGCCGCCGATATGACATCGCCTGCGGACAGATCGACATCGGCAACACCGCGACAGATATGGCTGCGGCGATGGTGACGGGCACGCTTCAAGCCGATATGAGCGTGAAAGTGGAGCCCACGTTCGACGTCAGGCACGTGGCTGACGCCGTCCTGTACATGGCCAATCTGCCTCTGGATGCGAATGTTCTGTTCATGACGCTGACCGCCACCACCATGCCTTTTGTCGGACGCGGATAGCGATCTCCGGACTGGCAACACGGACGGGCCTTGGCTCACAATCCGAACATCCGCAATCGATGGGTGAAGGACTGTGAAATCAAGGACCGTATTGCTCGTCCCGCTGCTGGCTGTACTTGGATTGTTGCTGGCAGGATGCAAAGGATCCGTAACAGCCGATATGGCTGCGGATGCGCCTGCGGATAAACAGGTCACTGGTGTTCGTGTCGACATCGCAGGCCTCGAATTCAAGCGCAGTGACGAGACAACGGAGAAGCTGGAATTCGCCACGACGGAATCGGCGGATCTCATGCAGCTGGTAGAACTGCAGGATTCCTTGCGCCTGTTCACTGCCGAAACACTCCCCGAAGGTTCGTATGTGGGTGTGCGCCTGTTGTTGGCCGATGACCAGCAGAACGCGAGTGTGTCGCGCCTGGACGGCACTCAATTCGATCTGAACCTGGCCGAGGGCGATTACACGGCGATCGATTTCACCGTCGAGAAGGACAAGTCCAGTAGCGCAAGCCTTTCGCTGACGCTCGATCTGCGCAAATCGTTGGCCTTCAGCGCAGACGACAGCAACTACACATTGACTCCCGTCCTGCGCTCCGCCGTGACGGACGAAGCCGCGCAAGTGAGCGGTCTGGTGAGCGCCACTTGCCCCGTTGGAACATCGTTGGCTCAAGGCGGCGCGGTGTATCTGTTCAAAGGCCAAGACGTGGATCCCAACGATCTCGGCAGCGCCGCAGAACCCTTTGCGACATCGGCTGTGACAACGACCAGCTTGAATGATCAATTCAGCTATGGCCTGCGCTTTCTGCCGCCCGGTGATTACACAATCGCTCTGACCTGCAATGGCGATACTGACGAACTGGGAAGTGACGATGACATTGCCTTCGTCGCCACGACGAACATACAACTCAGCAGCGCTGAAACCGCAACGCACAATTTCGAGTGAAGCGATCGCAGGCAGGGTTTCCCCGGTGGAGCCTCTGCGCGCGTTGGGTCGCAACTCATCCATTGTTCAGGGAATTGACTGATCCGCGCGGGTAATCCCGCTTAAATCTGCACGATCTGTGCTTTGGCACACGGGCGGCGCTCGCCCCGATGGACAGAATGCCCCATTCGATCAAGGGCATCCGTTCCGTGCAGCAGGCATTTCGATCTCTGATTCTGGTCATCAGCGCGCTTCCACTCGTTTGCGCGAGCGCGTTGGCATCAGAAGTTTCGGTGACGGTACGCGACCGAGATGGCGCGCCAGTCAAGGATGTCGTCGTCATCGCTCGACCGCTTTCTGGTGGCGACAAAAGCATCGACGCAATTTCGCCTGCAGCAATGGATCAGGTGAATCGTCAATTTGCGCCGTTTGTCATCGCCGTTCACACCGGAACCGCTGTGCTGTTCGCCAACAGCGATTCGGTCGCGCACCAGGTGTATTCGTTCTCTGCTGTGCGACCTTTCGAACTCGGCTTGTATCGTGGCAAGCCACGCAGTCCGATTCTGTTCGATAAACCCGGCGTGGTCGTTCTCGGCTGCAATATTCACGACAACATGGTCGGCTATGTGTACGTCACGGATGCGCCGCGCTTTGGTACGACGGACGCGTCAGGCCGCTGGGCGCGCGATCTGAGCGCAGGTGAATATGCGTTCGAGATCTGGACTCCGCGACAATCCGGTCGCGAGCAGGACCAGAAGAAGACCGCCACGGTCTCATCGTCCGCATCCGCGTCCATCGATTTCCAATTTCACAACGGGCTCAGCCCTGCACCCGCGCCGGTGCGCGAACAAAAGCTGAGGGATTACTAATCGTGCGCACGCGTCATCTGCATACGACAGCATTGTGGCTTGCGCTCACGGCGGCCCTGGTCACCACGGAATGCGTTGCTGATCCGCACGAATTCACGGCCGAGATCGACATGCGCTACGTGCTGGTCGATTCGCCCTATCCCTCATTTACCGAAGGTGGCATCGGTCAACTGAGATTCGACGAGGATCATGACGGTGTTCGCTTAGGTTCGCTGATGCTCGATGCAACGGGACCCGTCACCGAAACCATTCGCTACGCAGCCACTGCCTTCGCCACGGGTGATGGCGATCAGAATCCCATCGATCTCACCGAAGCGTACTTCGAGTGGCGACCATACCCTGTGAACTCATTGCGATGGCGAACACGACTCGGCGCGTTCTATCCCGCGGTGTCGCTGGAGAATCGCGCGGTGGGCTGGCAAAGCCTCTACTCGATCAGCTCGTCGGCCATCAACAGCTGGCTGGGCGAAGAACTGCGCACCATCGGTCTCGAAACGTCCATGACACTGGCCGGCGCGTCCTCAGGACGTCCGTTCGACGTCAACGTTTTCGGATCCGTGTATGGCTGGAATGATCCCGCCGGTATTTTGATTTTTCAGCGAGGCTGGGCCATTCACGATCGACAGAGTGCATTGTTCGGTCATCTGCCTCGCCCTATCGTGTGGAATCCTGCAATTCAAGATATCGAGTTCTTTGACGAAGTCGATCATCGCGCCGGTTATTACGCGGGCGCGGAAATGAAATGGACGGCAGGCCACGTGCTGCGCGCATTTCGCTACGACAACCGCGGCGACGTGTCCGCCACCGACGGGCGCGAGCCGACCTGGTACACCAAGTTCGATGCGCTTGGAGCTCGCCTCGAACTTCCCGCTCAGACGACTTTGGTTGCTCAGTACCTCGATGGATCCACTGCAGTAGGCGATAGTCCAGATGGTGAAGGAATGATCATTATGGACATGACCTCCTGGTTCGCTTTGCTCAGCGTCGCGCATGGACCACACCGAGCAACCATTCGCCACGATCGTATGCAGCTACGAATGGACCGCGGCGGCCAATACTTCGGCGGTTATCAGAATGCACACGCGTGGACTGCGGCTTACCTGTTCGATCTCGACAGCCACTGGCAGCTCGCGGCCGAAGCCGTGCGGACCAACGGTTCGTTAAATCAACGTGCATACGTCGGACTGCCGGTTCACGGAACCGAGCAGCAACTGCAACTGGCAGTGCGTTTCACTTTCTGATTGAGTTGAGAGCAGCGCGTCCAGTCGCAAGGGCGCGTTGAGTGTACGAACTGCCGAACAGCAGTACGTGATTGAGCAGGTGGTAGAGCTGATAGAGATGTCGGCGCCACGCATAGCCTTCACTGATCGCCATAGTGCTGCGATAGGCAGGCCAGAAATCAACCGGCACGTCGCCGAATAACTCCATCATTGCAAGCTCGGCTTCGGCATCCGAGCACGACACGGCCGGATCGAAAACGACCGGTGAACCATCGTGCAGCATGCTCCAGTTGCCCGACCACAAATCACCGTGGATCAGACTCGGACGAGGTTCGTATCCATCGCGAAAGAAATCGGGAAGATGTTCGATCACCTCGTCAGTGATTGCGAGAATGGATTCATCGGCATTCGAGCGTCGTAGCTTTTGACGAATCGCGCCGAACCGCTGCGCTCCGAGAAACTCAATCCAGCCCGCACGACCGGAACGTTGAGACCAGCGATTGAGCTGTTGCGTGCCGCCCAACCTATTGTCGCGGTGCCAGCCGAAGACCTCACGTTCAGTCGGCGCAGCATGAAGTTGCGCCAACGCTTCGCCAAAGCGAGATCCGAATCCAGCATCGGGAATACTGAACTCGAGCCATTCCATCGCGAGCATGCAGCTCTCGTCATCGCTCCAGCAATCAATGACTGCCGGCACGCGAATCGTATGGGTCTCTCGCAAGGAATTGAGTCCGTCGGCTTCCGCGGTCAGTACGGATTCATGCTCACGGGGTACTGACTTGAGAAACAAGACACGCGCCTGACACTGCGCAATCCAGCTGTCACAGAAAGAACTCGCGTGTGCTGCGCGGACGCTCCATCGACCACCGAGACGATTCCCCAGTGTGCTCGCGATACTCAGATCACGACGCATCTGTCAGAGGAACGATCCGACTCAAGCTCCATCGCGATGGCCGAACGAGACGAAGCGGGGCTCGCGACTGACTGGAACGATCTGCTCACGAGTCGGTGCTGCCTCGTCGCTGACCAGCACGGGAGCGCGACCATGCAGCACTTCGCGCGCGCGCTCCTGATAGCGCAAGGCCGATGCCCGCATGTTGTCGTTTTCAATCAGGAACGGTGTCTGTGCAACGTAAGTCAGCGCATTGGTCACGCCGAATTCTGCAAACAGCGGACGCAACAACATGATGCCGCCGTAGCGACGCACGTCACCGTAGTCACGCTCGCTGCGCCAACTGCGCTGTTGAAAATCGGAGAAGTGTTCGGGCCAGATCCGTTCGATCGGATTGGGATTGAAGATGGTGTCCTGGCTTTGTGTCAGGAGCGAGGCGACACCTGCGATCAGCATCTCGCAGGGCAATCGTTTGGACATGTCAACGGAACTGCACTCTTCATGCGGCCACGAAAGGTTTTTCTTGCTCGCGGTCTCCTGCAACACCGCACCCCAGAGTGCATTGTCGATCGCCGCAATCACGGGGAACGCCTGCTGAAAACGAATGTTGCGATAGTAGGGCCAGTAAGAGGACGCCCATTTCATGGGATTCGGCGTCTGCGAGGTAAGCAGTGAGGACGGGACGATCATCACTTTCTGTGACGCGTCGTAAGCCACTCTGCCAGAGAACTTCGCGTATTCCTTGTCGGTCGCGCGAACGAACTTGATCTGAATCTGGTGGGGCAGTGCACCGAACACGTCACCAAACGCGTATTCGATGGCTTGACTGCGATAAGTTACCAACTCCTGAATGTCATCTTTACATTCAGTTCGATCGGTGTAGTCGCAAGCAAATGCCAGGAGTGGACAAACCAATCCGGCGAGAACCATCCAACGAGAGAACATCACGGCAACTCCAGAGAATCGCTGCGTTCGACGCTTCCCCCCTGCCACACCGGAAACCTGCTACCGCCGTCCCTGTATACCTCATCCCTGACCCCATGATGCGCTCCGGACAGAAGAGCGACATCGGACAAACGTTCGCAGTCAACAAGTGTTCCGGACCTGTTGAACTCTGAAGCAACAAGCGCGCCAGCAGCATCTCACGTGGGTGGAAAGACTTGGGTTCAATGTCTTGCTCGTGCTTCGCCGAGCGTTTCTCTCGAGGTGAGTCTGCGACCGCGCTGCAAAGGTTCAACCGCTCGCCGCTACGCACGCTGTTGGTGTGCGTTTGGGACCGAC
The DNA here is from genome assembly GCA_045810085.1 of Povalibacter sp. Lineage (GTDB taxonomy): Bacteria > Pseudomonadota > Gammaproteobacteria > Steroidobacterales > Steroidobacteraceae > Steroidobacter. The sequence goes on from JBJMWN010000213.1 coordinate 19,655, forward strand.
TCGTTCGCGACCCCGATCGACTTACGTGTTTCGTTAAATGTCGCCAACTATCGACATGATTCGGCGCACCCAGTACGGTGCTCATTACAACAATGTCGCCGGGGGATATTCGATGATCAGCACGCTGCGTCCGTTCGCTATCTGCGCATTTGCATGGATGCTGATGCCGTCCGCCGCAACTATTGCGGCGGAAGCGCCAGCACGCAAGGCCGGGGACTACCCACTCACAGCCGATTCGCTGGTGCAGGAAAACGTGCCACATGGCCGACTGGAAGGCCCTTTCGAATTCCGCAGCAAGATCATCGAAGGCACCGTGCGTCGCTACTGGATTTTCGTGCCGGCTCAGTACGATCCAGGCAAAGCTGCAAGTGTGCTGGTGTTCCAGGATGGTCAACGCGCGACCAATCCGCAGGGACCACTACGAGTGCAGAACGTGCTCGACAACCTGATCCACCGCGGCGATATCCCAGTCACCCTCGGCATCTTCATCACACCGGGCAATACATCGGAGCACTATCCCGACAATCTCGGCATGAGCAATCCGAACCACCGCGCGGATGAGTACGACGCACTCGATGATCGCTACGCACGCTTCCTGATCGAGGAGATGCTTCCTCTCGTCGGAGCGAAGTACCGCCTGACCGACGATCCCGAGCAGCGCGCCATCGGTGGTACCAGCAGCGGCGCCATCTGCGCATTCACCGTCGCATGGCATCGTCCCGATGTATTCAGGAAAGTCATCAGCATGATCGGCAGCTATACGTCGATTGGTTATCGGCCTGCTCAAGATGGCAAGCCGATGGTGCCAGGCGGCGATCTCTATCCCGGCATGATTCGCAAAAGTCCGATTCGGCCCATCCACATTTTTCTTCAGGACGGCTCGAACGATCTCAACAACGAACACGGCAACTGGTTTCTCGCCAACCAGCAGATGTTGTCAGCGCTCGAATGGGCAAATGCGAATGCAGATCGACAAAGCATCGCGGGAGCGCGATATGACATCAATCATGTGTGGGGTGACGGCGCGCACTCGGACGATCACGGCGGAGCCTTACTGCCAGAGATCATGCGATGGCTCTGGCGTGACGCATCTAAGCAATGAAGCAAGAGCACTTCGTCAAACGGATCGCCCGACGATTCCGCTAAGCCGTCGCCGCCTGCTGAGCAAGAGTGTTCTGTGAGGCCTCGCGCGAGTAAGGCGCGATGCCAGACGAAGCATCAGCTTGGCCGCGAATGGTTTCATGCACGAACCGCAGCTTCTCGATCGCCGCGGGCGAAAGCACGAACGGATAGGCATCCGCCAGGCCGAGTCCGCGATTCAGGTTGTTGATCATGTAGGTGAGCGGAAACCAGTCCTGGATCATGCGATCAAAATCGCCCGTTTTCGGCCGCGACTGAATTGAAGGTTCATCGGCACGCTTCGGTTTCAGCGTCACACCACACGCCGCCGCTGTGTCGAGCGTGTCGAACATGTGCAGATAGTGAGCCCACGTCTCCGCCCAGTCTTCCCAGGGATGCGCACTGCAATACGCACTCACGAAACGCTGCGTCCAGTCAGCGGGCGCTCCATTGTCGTAGTAGCGCTTCAACGCTTCTGAATAGTCCTCGCGCTCGTCACCGAACAATTCGCGATACGCATCGATGCGTTCCGACTCGGCAATCAATCGATCCCAATAGTAGTGCCCGATCTCGTGACGAAAATGCCCGAGCACCGTTCGATAGGGCTCGTGCAGTTGTAACCGACGTCGCTCGCGCTCTGCATCGTCGGCCTCGTCTGCATTGATCGTGATCACGCCGTTCGCGTGACCGGTGAGAACAGGCTCGCTGTCAGGCTCCGACCCCTGCGTCTTGAACTCGAACGTCAGGCCTTGCTCTGCATCCTCGCTCTTGGGAGTGATCGGCAAGGACAGTCGCATTAAGCTGTGAATGAGCCGGCGCTTTGCCGTTTCGAGCTTGTACCAGTTTACCTTCTGCGAGTTTTGCGAAAGATCCGGTATCACGCTGGTGAGACGGCACGAGGCACACAGCGGATTGTCATCCTCGGCTGGAATAGCCCAGTTGCAGACGTCTCGATCGGAATAATTCGTGCAGAGCCGGTATTCGGAATCTTTGCGCAGGGGCGAACGCCACTTGCCTGCTTCCGTGCGTTCCAACGATGAGACGATGCGCAGGTCCTGCAAGAACGCGAGTGTGTGACCGCAGCTCACACATTGTACGTTCTCGAAAAACACCAGCGCACCACAATGATCGCAATGGAAGATTTGCATGGGGCGAGTATCCGGGTGGGGAGCAGTGCTCAATGTCTGACAGCCTCACCCAGTTCCGAAGGTACGCCCACGCTATTCAAAGTACGCGTCGACCGGTTCGATGGAACCATCAGCGCGATGCTTCAACTCCACGACCTTGATATTGCGCAGATGCGTTTTTCCCGACAGTTGAGTGTCGTGATAGAACAGATACCACTTGCCGTGGTATTCGACGATCGACTGATGATTGGTCCAGCCTTGAACCGGTTCGAGCACCTTACCGCGATAGGTGTATGGACCATACGGTGAGTGGCTCGTTGCATAGACGATGAAGTGAGTGTCGCCTGTCGAATACGAAAGGTAGTAGAGACCTTTGTACTTATGAATCCAGGGTGCCTCGAAATAACGCCGGGAATTGTCCCCACTCAGCAGCGGCTTGCCGGCTTCATCCTGCAGCACGACGTCTTTCGGCGCTTCGGCGAGACTTAACATGTCTGCGCTGAGTTTCGCGATTTTGGGAGTCAGCGCTGGCTGATCGTCACCGGGGTAAACATCGTCGGTGCTGTACGAACCCTTCGACCAGCGCTGCAACTGACCACCGCGAATTCCGCCAAAGACGATGTAGTACTCACGGTCATCCTGGTACACGGCTGGATCGATGCTGAATGTCCCTTTGATGTAGTCAGGCTGCGCGACGAATGGGCCGGCGGGATTACGACTCACGGCAACACCAATGCGAAACACTCCTTGCTTGTCCTTGGCAGGAAAGTAGAGGTAGTACTTGCCGTCTTTCTCTGCCGCATCCGGCGCCCACAGTTGCTTCGATGCCCAAGGCACATTCTGCAGCGCGAGTGCGACGCCGTGATCTTTTACCTGACCCGGAATCGAGGTCATCGAAAACACGTGATAGTCCTTCATATCGAAGCGACTGCCGATCGCGTCCTGCGGAACGCCGGTCTCGATGTCGTGCGAGGGATAAATGTAGAGCTTGCCCTGAAATACATGAGCGGACGGATCCGCGGTGTAGAGTTCGGTGATGAGAGGCTGCGTGAGAAACTTGGACGCATTGCTCGAGGTGGGCTGACCTTGCGTAGGCGTCGAAGCCGCTGTCTGAGCCGGCTCGCGCACGCTGCCACTGCACGCTGCTACTGCACAGAGCACCGCGAGGGCTCCATAGCTCCGGATTCTGTAATGACTCACAAAGATTCCCCCGATATTCGACGTTTCGATATGCGCCAGCGTGGCTGGTCGGTAGAATGGTACCGCTCCCATGAATCTTTTGCCGGAGTCGGCCCGCAACCCGCGCGCGCGACGCAACACATGAATATCGAACCATGAGCGGCCCGGACCTGCGATTTGGCATCGTTGGCGCCGGTGTCATTGCCGCATTCCATGCCCGAGCGATCGCAGCGGCCACAGGCGGCACATTGATCGGTGTCACCAGCCGTACGCTTGCGACTGCTCAAGACTTTGCTCGTCAACACGGTGCGAACTTGATCGCACGCGATGTGAAAGAACTGGTCTCCTCTGCGGACATCGATGCTGTGTGCATCACAACGCCGAGCGCGTTACACCGCGAACCGGCACTCGCTGCCATTCGCGCCGGCAAGCACGTGATGATCGAGAAGCCCATCGATTCAACCGTCGCAGGCACGGATGAGATCTTGAGAGAAGCAGCGCGATCAGGCGTACGCGTCGGATCGATTTTCCAGGCGCGATTCGGCCTCGGCAGTCAGGCGCTGAAACAGGCAATCGACGCTGGCCGTTTCGGACGACTGGCTCTGTGCAGTGCGTATGTGAAATGGAATCGCGCACCTTCTTACTACACCGGTTGGAAAGGCAAGCTTTCGGAAGATGGTGGCGGCGCATTGATCAACCAGGCCATACACGCAGTCGATCTGCTGCAATGGTTCGCGGGCATGCCAGAGCAAGTGTTTGCCTGGATGACGCGTCGAGTGCACACGAACATCGAATCTGAAGATACCTGCTGCGCGACGTTGCGTTTCCCGAGCGGCGCACTCGGCAGCATCGAAGCAAGCACTGCAGTGTGGCCTGGCTGGTCGCGGCGCATCGAGATCTGTGGTGAGTTCGGATCTGCCGTGCTCGAAGACGACGACATCGCACGCTGGGAATTTCGCGAGGCTCGTCCCGAAGATGATGGTCTCCGACGGATGCGCGAGAGCAGCGCGATGGGATCCGGTGCAAGTTCGCCCACAGCCATAGGATTCGAAGGACACCTGCGTCAGATCCAGGATTTCATCGACGGCATTCGCGAAAGACGACCCTTCGCCATCGAAGGCGCGGAAGCTCGCAAAGCCGTGGCCCTTGTCACAGCCATCTATGAATCCGCAACGCTCGGCACCGTTGTGCGGCCCGCCCTCATTGAGTCGTGAGTGCAGCGAATTCTGCTTAGTCGTTTCTACGGTTTCTTTTTGCTGAAGTCTTTCCTTTACTGTTCACATTGAGCATCGAGCGCACGCTCGATCTCACGGAGTTAAGTCGATGTCCAAGCTTGATCAATTGCGTCAAATGACGGTCGTAGTCGCCGATACCGGCGATCTGGATGCCATTCGCACCTTAAAGCCAGTGGATTGCACGACCAATCCCACATTGCTTTTGAAAGCGGTGTCGTTGCCAGGACTGTCGGAGGTGTTCAAAGAAGCAGTCGCGTGGGGTCGCAAACAGAACGGTGCGCGCGAGGCAATCGTTGCGCAGATCGCAGATCGACTGGCTGTATCGGTCGGAACAGAACTCACCAAGCTCGTACCAGGACGCGTTTCCACCGAAGTCGACGCAAGCTTGTCGTTCGACACGCAAGCAACGGTCGATAAAGCACGCGCCATCATTGCGGATTACCAGAGCCGAGGCATTTCACGCGATCGCATCCTGATCAAAATCGCCTCTACCTGGGAAGGCATTCAGGCGGCCAAGGTGCTGCAGAAGGAAGGCATCGACTGCAACCTGACGCTGCTGTTCTCGCTCGCACAGGCCCTGGCATGCGCCGAAGCAGGCGTGTTCCTGATTTCTCCTTTCGTCGGCCGAATCCTGGACTGGCACGTGAAGAATGCAGGTCGCACATTCACACCGGAAGAAGATCCAGGCGTGCTGTCCGTGCGCAGCATCTATGCCGCTTACAAGAGCAAGGGCATCAAGACCATCGTAATGGGTGCATCGTTTCGTTCAGCAGGGGAAGTGGAAGCGCTGGCAGGATGCGATCGACTTACTATTTCCCCCGCGCTGCTCGATGAGCTCGCAAAGGATCAAGGCAAGCTCGAACGCAAGCTGTCGCCCGACAACTTCGGCACGCCACCTGCGATTCCTGATGTGACCGAGAAAAACTTCCGTTGGCTGATGAATGAAGATCCGATGGCGACGGAAAAGCTGAGCGAAGGTATTCGCACCTTCGCTGCGGATCTGCGCAAGCTCAATCGCGTCATCGCCGAACAGCTTTGAGCCTGCTCTGTACGCGGGCTGATCTTCAACAGCCCGCGTACAGACTCTTCGCATAAACACCCGCATTCAGTTCGATCAGCTCGAGCTGCCACAATTCGCCATGATTGATCGCTAGCGTGTCAGCACTGACGCGCAGTTCAGTCTGACTCCTGATCAAAGCTTCTCCACGTGTCCAGCGTGGAGACTGCCATGATCATCGTTTCATCACAGCCAAATCTGGGTTCACTCGTGCGTAAGCAACGCTCATGGCCACCCAGGATGGAGATTCCTTATTCCGAAGCGCACGCCTTGCAGCGACGCCGTGAATGGGAACCCGTTTGCTGGGAGCGCAAGAACTCCGCACGCCACGGATGAGATCAGTCGAGATCAGCCGGTACGCAGCGAACCTGAGTGGTCGGGCGAGTTACCCGTGATCTGATCGAGCCCGCCACGAATCTGACTGCGATTGCTTGGCCGAACCACACGCGCGAGTTCGCGGCCGTCTTTGAGGAAAATCAATGTCGGCCAGAGCTTGACCTGAAACGATCGCCCGAGTGGTTCACCTTTGCCATCTTCAACCTTGATATGTTGAACAGGAGACTGCGACAACTCCGCTTTGATGAGCGGCTGAGCGGCTCTGCAGAAACCACACCACGACGTTCCGAACTCAAGGACGGCAGCGCCTTGCAGCGCATCGATGTCAGCGCGTGAAGGTTCGGTTGGATGTGCGGTGTAGGCCATGACTCATGTTCTCCAGCACTCATCAGTCGAATTCATCATTGCGCTCGTAGTTCCCTGCGATCTCACAGCTTTTTACTCTGCTCCTCAGCGAGCTGTTTCTCGAACGCTGCTCGCTTGCCGTCGTTCGCTAATTTATATCCCTGCGGATCGACGAACGCCTGGACGCCTTCACTCAGCACCCTGCCCCGCTTGGAATCCATATCGAAAAAGCTCGCATGCGCGGCCAGAAAAATCTCCGGCTGCAATGAATCGAGAACTTTGAACGCTCGTTGGTAGTCCTCTGCGATATTGGGATACGACGGCGATTGCACAAGGTGAGTTCCGGGATTGACCGAGGTGCTGCCGGTAAATACGACTCGGTATGCGCGCCCGCCTTCTTTCACAGTGGTCGTCCAGGTGGTGCATCCGCGCGTATGTCCCGGCGTGTGGTGAGCGGTCAGTTGCACATCACCCAGCGTGACAGTCTCGCCATCGCGCAGCGTTCGATCTGCACTCACGGGCGGAAAATGAAATGACTCCACCGTGGAGTACAGATAATCCTTCGCGCCTCCCGATTTCAGTAGCTCGTCGTCCGGCGGCATGACCAGCAGTGGTGCGCCGGTGCGCTTCTTGAAATAAGCCAGCGTTCCGACGTGATCCATGTGCGCGTGCGTGATCAGAAGCAGATGAATGTCTTCGATCTTGAAACCGAGCTTGCGGATCGAATCTTCAATGAGATGCTCGGATCCTGGCATCGCACCGTCGAGAAGAATATGACCCGCCGAAGTGGTGATCAGATAAGAACCCAGATCGCGCGTGCCGACGTAATAGATCGGTCCTGCGATATGCAAAGGCTCGGCAGGTTCGTACCACGCTTTGTTATCGAAGGTCACTGGTGCAGAGCTCTGATCAGCGGCATGCGCACTGGCAAATGCGATCAGCGCTAATACGGAAAAGACGATTCGCATTGATAACTCCTGGCCTTCGAGAGTCTTCAAAAAATATTCGGCGGCGCAAACAGCGCAGCTATTTGTGAGTCGAC
>JBJMWN010000214.1:0-9459 GCA_045810085.1 Povalibacter sp.
CACGCTTCAGTGTTTGTGCCGCCATGAGTACATCGTTCTGCTCCTGATAGTTCTCAAGTGCGAGACGATCGACGAGCAGTGCCTGCGCATAGGCGCGCTGCAATTCGATCGCACTGGTCATTAGGCTCTCGATCGGATCGGTGACGTTGTGCGATTGATCGAGCATGTGAGCGAGCGAAAGATTGGGCGTCTTGCGCCACGTTGCATCGACCAGTTCATTGAAGATCAGGAACAGGCGATAGGGATCGATCGAGCCCGCATCGAGATCGTCGTCGCCGTACTTCGAATCGTTGAAATGAAAGCCACCGAGGCGACCGGCATGGATGAGTCGCGCGACGATCATTTCGATATTCACGTTGGGCGCGTGATGACCGAGATCGACCAGACAGAACGCTTTTGGGCCGAGTGTCTGCGCCGCCATGAGCGAGGTACCCCAATCCTGGATGACCGTCGCGTAGAACGCAGGCTCGTACATCTTGTGTTCGATGAACATCCGCCAGTCGTTCGGCAAGGCTGCGTAGATCTTTGCCGTGGAGTCGAGATAACGCTCGAAGGCGCGCGAGAAATTCTGCTGTCCTGGAAAATTCGCGCCATCGCCGATCCAGACTGTGAGCGCTTTGGATCCCAGCGCCTGACCCATGCGAATGCAATCGATGTTGTGTGCGACCGCTTGTTCGCGAACAGCAGCGTTCGTATGAGTCAGGCTGCCGAACTTGTAAGACAGCGGCTGTGCGGCCTGATCTTGAAACGTATTCGAGTTGACTGCATCGAATGCGAGTTTCAGTTCATCGGCGCAGGCTTTGAGTGCAGCAACATCTTCGGTTCGATCCCAAGGGAAATGCAGCGACACGCGCGGTGTCGCACCCGTCAACTTGTGAATGACCGAACAATCCTCGAGTTTTTCGAATACAGAACGCGGTTCACCCGGCGCAGGAAAGCGTGCGAAGCGAGTGCCGCCGGTACCGACACCCCACGAAGGAATCGCCACTTCGAATGCGCCGACTGCCTGCGTGATCGCATCGATCTGCACGTCATTGCGAGCGAGCACTTCACCCAAGCGCTGGTAATCGGATTCGAGATGTCCACGCAGGCTGGCGTTGGTTTCCTCGATCACCCGCTTGTCGATGAACGTGACTACAGGATTCGTGGTCATGGTGTTGTCCTCTCTCCCGACAGCATCGAAACGCGCTATCGGTCCGCTTGCCGCTCAGCGTGTGAACGCGGCGGCGTTGCCTGCATCGACGTTGATGATATTGCCGGTCGATTTCGCCGAACGTTCCGAAGCGAAGTACGCCACGGCCTCAGCAACATCTTCGGGATACACGCTGCGTTTGAGCAGACTGCGTTCGCGATAAACAGACTCGAGTTCATCCGTCGTCGTCTTGTACTGCTCGGCGCGTTGCTGCGCCCATTCGCCCTGCCAGATGCGCGAGCCGCGCAACACTGCGTCCGGATTCACCACGTTTACGCGAATGCCCGTCGCCGCACCTTCAAGCGCGAGACACCGTGCGAGATGCAGCTCCGCGGCCTTGGCTGTGCAATACGCAGCTGCGCCCGCTGAAGCAGCGAGACCATTCTTCGATCCAATGAATACGATGGAGCCGCCGATCCCCTGCAGTTTCATTAACTGAAACGCCTGCCGACCGATGAGGAAATAGCCAGTCGCCAGAATATCGATGTTGCGCTGCCAGGTCGCGAGCGACGTCGTATCGATCGGAGATGCCGAGGCGATGCCTGCATTCGAAATACAAATATCGATGCCGCCGTACAACCACGACAGTTCCATGAACGCGTTTGCAACGGCTTCTTCGCGAGTGACATCGACCCACGCGCCCGTCACGCTGTCCTTTCCGTACTGCTTGCGCAATTCGCCTTCAGCCTCGGCAAGCGCTCCGCGATCGATGTCGCAGAGCACGACACAGGCGCCCTCATCGAGCAATCGACGCGCACTCGCGATGCCGATACCCCCTGCGCCACCCGTGATCAGAGCAACACGGCCAGCGAGCGCTTTGGGCTTCGGCATGCGCTGCAATTTCGCTTCTTCGAGATCCCAATACTCGATATCGAATGCTTCCTGCTCGGGCAGCCCGCGGTAAGTTGAGACTGCGCTCGCTCCTCGCATGACGTTGATGGCGTTGAGATAGAACTCGCCTGCAATGCGCGCCGTCGGTTTGTCCGCAGCGAACGTGAACATGCCGACACCAGGAATCAGATACACGACTGCATTGGCATCGCGCATGTTCGGTGAGCCGGGACGCTTGCAACGGTCGTAATAGCCTGCGTAGCGAGCGCGATACGCGGCCACTGCCGATTCCACTCGCGAGGCGAGTTGCTCAACGGTTTCTTTGGCTGGATCGAACGGCAACACGAGCGGCCAGATCTTCGTACGCAGGAAGTGATCAGGGCATGACGTGCCTAGCGCTGCGAGCTCCTCGAGACGACTCCCACAGACGAATTCGAGCACGGCAGGACTGTCGTCGAAATGGCCAACCTTCCGCAGCGTTTGCGAAATCAGTCCGCGCACCCGCGGCATGATGGCGGCTGCAACTTCACGACGTTTCTCGGGGGCGAGCGTAGTTACCGTCGGCGCACCGAAGGGCTGCTTGCCACGACTGCGCTGTGCCAGCCATGTAGTGGCTCGATTGATCACATCGAGTGTGTTTTCGTAGCACGAGAGAGATGTCTCGCCCCACGTGAACAATCCATGCGCTTCGAGCATGACGCCGCGCGCCTTCGGATTGTCGCGAACGAATTGACGCAGACGCAGGCCGAGTTCATAGCCGGGACGGATCCAGGGAAGCCAGCCGATCTGGTCACCGAAGATTTCTTTCGTGAGTGCTTTACTATCGGCCGACGCAGCAATCGCAATGATCGCGTCGGGATGCATGTGATCGACGTGGGCATACGGCACGAACCCATGCAGAGGCGTGTCGATGCTGGCAGCGCGTGGGTTGAGATTGAAAGTGCAGTGCGAATAGAGACGCACCATCTCGCCATCGCTCTCGGGTCCCTTATAGAAGGGTTCGAGGGCGAGAAACTTCTGCATATATAAGGAGGCGAAGCCGTCGAGCTTCATGGTGCCGAGATCACCCCCCGATCCTTTCACCCAGAGCACCTGAACCGACTCCCCCGTGAGCGGATCGCGGCCGGCCAGCTTGGCGGAGGTATTCCCGCCGCCGAAATTGGTGATCCGCTGGTCAGAACCCAGCAGATTGGATCGATAAAGCAGCAACTCCTCCGGCGATAACCGGCCAGCCACTGCAGAATCCCAACGACTTTCCAGCAAATCCGCGGCTTCCGGGTGTGTACCCGGGGCGGCTTGCCTGGACTCAGACAGGTCCATCAGACTCCCCCGTGATAAGCCACGAGCCATAGAGCTCGGGCGCAATGCGCTGTGTATCATACGAACCGGTCAGCTACAATCAGCACCGCGCATTTTCGATCATTACTAGGCATTCAGTGCCGATGCGGACTGGGTCAGGGACCGGCAGCCGTCGGACCAACAGGGGAACCAAAGCTGTGCTCGAACGCGAACGTCATCATTTGATTCTGAAGCTCGTCGAAGAACGATCTTTCGTCGGTGTCGCCGAATTGCTCGAGCTGCTCGATGCGTCCGAAGCAACGATCCGCAGGGACATTAATACCCTCGCCGAGCGCGGCGAGATCAAGCGCATCCGAGGCGGCGCTGAGGCCTTGCGGCCGCGGTTGCAGTCGCATCTGGTCGGCATGCCGTTCGCGATCAATCAGGATTTGGCCGTCGCCCAGAAGCGCGCGATCGCTCGCGTTGCGGTCGATCTGATCAACAAAGGCGAGAGCATCATCATCAACGGCGGCACCACGACGTTCGCGTTGGTCGAGTTCCTCGCTGATCAGGATCTTGATGTGCTTACCAACTCATTTCCCATCGCGGCGAAGCTGTTAACGACCAGCCGCAATCGCATCACGCTGCCGGGCGGCACCATTTATCGCGAACAGAACATCGTGCTGAGTCCGTTCAGTAACGACACGATCGACAACTTCTGGGGTCACAAGCTGTTCACCGGCTGCTATGGCATCAATCGATTCGGCATGATGGAAGCCGATCCGCTGATCGTGCAGGCGCAGACCAAGCTGCTAAAGCGCAGTGAAGAAGTGATCGTGATGGCGGACAGCCGCAAGCTTCAGCAACGCTCCGCGATGATTGTGGCTGCGCTCGATCGCATCTCCACCTTGATCACCGACGACGGCGCCCGCGAGGAAGAGCTCGAGGTATTCAGAACTGCCGGCATCAAGGTGCTGGTTGCCAGGGTGACTGAAGAAGACACGCAAAAGCTCGCGTGACGGCACGCTGACTTCTCGGCGCCAAGACCGCAGAAGTGACGAACGATCGGGGGATGACGAGTGATAAAAGCCAGAATGCTGCTGACGGTGATCGTTGCAGTCAGCGCTGCACTGATCGGCTGCAACAAACAGCCGGCATCGGGCACGGATCACAAGCGAGTTCGAGTCGCAGTCGTGGCCAAATCCCTCGGCAATGGTTTTTTCGATGCCGTGCACAAGGGCGCCGATGAAGCTGCGAAATCGCTCGATGCGGAAGTCCTGTTCACCGGACCCACCACGCCGAGCGCAGAAGGCCAGATCGAAGTCATCAATGCGCTGATCGCTCAGCGCGTCGATGCCATCGCGATCTCGGCGAACGACCCCGACGCAGTGGTGCCCTCGCTTGAGCGAGCCATGCAGCGCGGTATCAAAGTCATCTCATACGATTCGGCGGTCGCCCAATCTGGCCGTGTCGTGCATCTGGCGCCGTCCTCCGATGAACTCATCGGACAGACATGCGCTCAACTCGCTGCCGAGCTGACGCCCGCAGCGACTGGCAAGATCGCCGTGGTCTCTGCAACACCCACATCGACGAATCAGAACGCGTGGCTCGCATCGCTCCAGAAAGCATTGCCGCAGTATCCAGGCTTGCAGCTCGTGGGCGTGGCATATGGCGATGACGTCGCTGACAAGTCGTATCGCGAGGCCGTAGCGCTCATCAAGCAACATCCGGATCTCGCGGTGATCGTATCGATCAGCTCAGTGGGGATCGTGGCGACGGCTAAAGCGGTCGAGGATCAGGGATTGACCGGCAAAGTGAAGGTGACGGGTTTAGGCCTGCCTTCGGAGCTTGCCGGATACGTCGAGAAAGGCGTCGTGCCGAAATTTGCGATCTGGAATCCCATCGACCTCGGTTATGCAACGACGCAGATTGCGGTGCAGCTCGCGCGAGGCAGTGACGCAAAAAATGCTCAGGGACTTTCGATGGGTCGACTCGGTACCGTCACGTTCGATGCGCAGGGCGTCGGTGCGATGGGCAAGCCCTTCATCTACGACACCGCCAACGTCGCCGAATTCGCGAAAATCTTTTGAAAGCGAGGCACTCGTAGAACACAAGTCCGTCTTGTCTATCCGCTTTTCGCATCGTCCACTGCTCCATGACCTCTCCCCTGCTCTCGCTGTCGCATATTCGCAAAGCCTTTGGCGCAACGAAGGCGCTGAGCGATGCGACCTTGTCTTTGCACTCAGGTGAGGTGACTGCACTCATCGGGGAGAACGGTGCGGGCAAGTCCACGCTCGTCAAGATTCTCTGTGGGTTCCATCAACCTGATGGTGGAGACATTCGACTGAAAGGTGAGCCAGTGCGAATCGCGGATGCAATTCATGCGCGCAAGCTCGGCATCAGCGTCGTTCATCAGGAATGCGTCGTCTTCGACAACCTCTCTGTAGCCGAGAATATCTACATCTCGGCGCGGCCCCGTCGTTTTGGCGGCGTTGATTGGAAGCAGATGCGAGCGCGTGCATCGGCCGTGCTCAAGCGTCTGGAGAGCGACATCGATCCCGACATGCCAGCCGGCCGACTGAGCATTGCACAGAAGCACATCGTGCAGATCGCACGCGCGCTGACCGACGAAGCCCGCGTTCTGATTCTCGATGAACCGACAGCAGCGCTATCGCACCATGAAGTGGAAGATCTGTTCCGAGTGACTCGAGCACTCACAGCAAGCGGCTGCGCCGTACTTCTCATCAGTCATCGCTTCGAAGAAATCTTTTCTCTCGCCGATCGGTTCACCGTGTTTCGCGACGGCACTGCGGTCGGTGAAGGCCTCATTCGAGAGACGAATCGCGACGCGCTGATTGAGCTGATGGTCGGCCGCGCCGTCGAGCAATTGTTTCCCAAGCAGCCCGCAAAGATTGGCGAGGAAATGCTGCGCGTCGAGCGGCTGTCGCGAATTCCAGAATTCGCAGACGTGTCATTCTCATTGAAGCGCGGTGAAATTCTCGGTGTGTACGGACTGGTCGGCGCGGGCCGCAGTGAGCTCGCCCGCTGCCTGTTCGGCCTGGAGACAGCCGACTCCGGATCTGTCTTTATCAATGGTCAGTCAGCCAGCATCACGAGCCCGCAGAGTGCCATCGCGCACGGACTTGCGTATGTTCCTGAGGATCGACAGTCACAAGGTGTGATCACGCCTTACTCGATCGCGGCGAACATCGCACTGCCGAATCTGACACGCATGTCGAAGAGAGGTTTTGCGAGCAGCACCCGCGAAGATCTTCTGGCTCAGCACTGGATCTCGGCGTTGAGCATCAAGGCACGCTCGACCGATCAAGCCGTGATGGATCTCTCCGGTGGCAATCAGCAGAAGGTCGCCATCGCCAAATGGCTGGCCGGCAGTCCTCAGGTCCTCATGCTCGATGAACCGACCAAAGGCATCGATGTGGGTGCCAAGGCTGCGGTGCATGCGATCACAAGCGAGTTCGTGAGTCGGGGCAATGCCGTATTGATGATCTCATCAGATCTGCCCGAAATTCTCGGCATGTCGGATCGCATTCTGGTCATGCGTCGCGGCAGAGTCCGGGCTGTGATGGACAGAGCACAGGCCAGCGAGCAGGCGATTGTGCGTGCGGCGACGGATGCCTGAGATGAGCGAACTCGGCAGCAGCATTCATCCTGTTCAGCAAGCGCAAGGCGCGGGTGCCGCACTGAAGCACGCGCTCGGCAATCGTGATGTAGCGCTGGCACTGACGACGCTGATCTTGTTCGCAGTCGTCACCGCGTCGTTTCCGCAATTTGCGCAACCGGGCAACATTGCAGAAATCCTCGACGACAGTTCGATACTGATTCTTCTCGCGCTCGGCCAGATGTTGGTGATTCTGACGCGCGCAATCGACCTGTCGGTTGCAGCGAATCTCGCACTGTCCGGAATGATTGCAGCGCTCTGCAACAAGGCATGGCCTGATGCAAACGTAGCTGTCTTCATGGTAATCGCGCTGACTTGCGGATGCGTGCTTGGCGCCTGCAACGGCCTGCTGGTGTGGAAAGTGCGGCTGCCACCCATCGTCGTCACGCTGGGAACCATGTCGATCTATCGCGGCATCATCTATCTGATTTCGCATGGCACCTGGGTCAACGACAACGAAATGTCGCATGACTTTCTGTCGCTGGTCCGGATGCATGGGTTGGGCCTGTCGATGCTTTCATGGCTCGCAGTCGGTGGCACTCTCATTGCGATCGTCGCACTGCGCTATTCGCGGCTGGGGCGGAATCTCTACGCGGCAGGTGGCAATCCTTCGGCCGCCGCCTACATCGGCATCGATGCCGGTCGCATGCAGTTTCTCGCTTACACACTTTGTGGCGGCATCGCTGGCCTGTGTGGCTATCTGTGGGTCGCGCGTTTTGCAGTCGCCTATACGGACATCGCACTCGGATTCGAACTGCAGGTCATCGCCGCTTGTCTGATTGGAGGTGTCGCGATTGCCGGCGGCATTGGCAGCGCGATCGGTGTGGTGCTCGGTTGTCTTTTTCTCGGCGTGATTCGCAACGCGCTTCCGTTGTTGGGCATCTCGCCGTTCTGGCAGATGGGCATCAATGGCGTAGTGATCATCACTGCCGCAGTGCTCGGTGCGAGTCAGCGCACGATGCGTCGATCCATCCTGGAGCGAGAGGCCACATGAAGCTTCGCTCGCTGCTCCGGTGGGAATCGACACTGGCCGTGGTGCTGATCGCCGAATTTGTTTTCTTCGCTTCGGTGTCCCCCTATTTCCTGGATATCTGGACGCTGTCCGATGCCACGTTCAACTTCACCGAGAAAGCCCTAATCGCGCTACCGCTCGCCATGTTGATCATCGCTGGGGAAATCGACATCTCCGTCGCTGCCATCATCGCGTTGGCATCGGTCGCGATGGGACTTGCGGCGCAGACAGGTGCATCGACGCCGCTACTGGTCGGCATTGGTCTCGGCGTCGGCGCACTGGCTGGTGTAGTGAACGGAGTGCTCGTGACCGTGGCGCGTGTGCCATCCATCGTCGCAACCATCGGCACGATGACGCTGTTTCGTGGCGTCGCTTACGCAGTGCTGGGCGATCGCGTTCTCAAGGATTATCCAAAAGCGTTTGCGCAGCTCGGACAAGGTTATGCGTTCGGGCCCGTCTCGATCGAGCTGTGCATATTTATCGTGCTCGCGACGATCGCCGGTATCGCATTGCACTTCAGTTCCTGGGGCAGACGCGTTTACGCCGTCGGTGCGAACGCATTAGCCGCTCGCGCATCAGGCGTCGCGGTCGATCGTTATCGCTTCATGTTGTTTGCTTTGACCGGGCTGTCCAGTGGACTGGCCGCCGTACTACTCACCGCACGCCTCGGCTCGACACGACCCTCGATCGCACAAGGATGGGAGCTCGAGATCATCGGCATGGTGATACTCGGCGGCGTATCAGTGTGGGGAGGCAAGGGCACGATCGGCGGCGTAGTGCTGGCCGCTGTCGTACTAGGCCTGGTGAGTTTCGGCCTGGGATTGCTCAATGTGCCCGGCATTGTCATGTCGGTGATCGTGGGTCTGCTGCTGATCGCAGTCGTCGCCGTTCCGGTGGTGAGCGAACGCTGGATGACTTCTCGCGCGAATACTCAACGTCCGTGAAAGAACTCATCGCGATACTCGATGTCGGCAAGACGCATGCGAAGCTCGTATTCGTGGACGCTTCGGGCTGCGAGCTATTCACCGCGAAGCATCGCAATACGAGTCGCGACACACCTATGGGCCGGCAACTCGATGTTGCAAGCATCGAGCAGTGGGTGATCGCGTCATTCCGATCCACAGCGCTGACCTCACAGGTGCGTTCGATCGTACCCATCGCTCACGGCGCGACGGCCGTCCTCCTGGACGCCAATGACGATGTGGTCGCTGCACCTGACTATGAAGACGTTCGATTCAGCGAAGTGGAGGCTGAGTACGAACGGGCACGTGTTGATTTCGCGGGAACACTCTCGCCATCGCTTCCATGCGGATTGAATCTCGCGCGCCAACTGTTCTATCTGCAAAGACAAGAGCCCGGTCGCTTCGCGCGCGTGGCACATGCGCTGCTCTATCCTCAATATTGGGCTTGGCGATTCTCAGGCGTGAAGGCGAGCGAGGTCACTTCGCTCGGCTGTCATACCGACCT
>JBJMWN010000215.1:0-5663 GCA_045810085.1 Povalibacter sp.
TATACGGCGGCTGGCCGGTAATCATTTCGTACATGATCACACCTAGGCTGTAGATGTCCGCCCGCTCATCCACCTTCTTGCCCAGGATCTGTTCGGGCGCCATGTATTTCGGCGAACCGATGACGTAGCCGGTTTTGGTGAGTTGCGTATCGCCTTCCTTGTGCGCGGCGGCAACACCGAAGTCCACGATCTTGAGCAGACCTTCGTTGTTGATGAGCACGTTCGCAGGCTTGAGGTCGCGATGCACGATGCCTGCCTGATGAGCGACCGCCATTCCCGTCGCAATGTCACTGCCATATTGGATTGCGCGGGCAAGCGTCAGAGGCTTTTCGTTGACGATCTCGGCACCGAGCGTATGCGAAGGGAAGTACTCCATCGAGATGGCGTAATTGCCGCGCATGAACAGGAAGTCATAGATACGGATGACGTTGCGATGCGTGATCTTGCGTGAGTAGCGCAGCTCGTGGACGAAGCGCTTCATCATCTCCTCATCCTGCGAGACGGTTGGGTTGAGGAATTTGAGAATCAAGCGCTCGTCGACGACGGTGTCTTCCACAAGGAGCACGGTGCCGAACGCGCCTTTGCCGATCTTCTCGATGTACTTGTAGCGGCCTTCGAGAACTTCGCCCGGTTTCAGAGCAGCAATGTCCAGCTTCTGCGAAGCCGCAGCGCTTTCTTCGGCCTTCTTAATGACCGAGTCCACGTCGCCTTTTTCGATGAGTAGGGTGCGCGCAGGTTCAACCATCTTCGCGGCCTTCGCCTGTGCAGCGATGGCAGTGCTCGAGTATCGCGCGTCAAGTTCGTCGATGGCACGGTTCGCGGCATGAATGATGGTTTCATCGGTCGCCTGTGCACCGGCCGAGTGAATGAATGCGCGCACGCTGTCCGCACGCTTGTCGTCTGCCAGACGTGCGAGTGCCCCGATCACTTCGATCTTGATTTCCTTCTCGGGACGCTCGAGCAGTTTCAACAAAGGCTCGATTGCTTTGGTCTCACCGATCTTGCCCAGTGCACGAACGACTGCCGGCATGGAGCGCGTGTTGTCACCACCGAGCAGATCGACCAACACTGGAATGGCCTTCTTGCTGCCGATTTCGCCCAGAGCATCGATGGCGCGCTCACTGACCCACCAGTCCTTGTCCTTGGTGGCCTCGAGCAGAAAGTTCACCGCGCGCTCGTCCTTCGTCTGATTGAGGATCTCGATGGCGGCGCGCCGCACTTCCTCGTCTTCGTCTTTGATCAACTCGATGACGGCGTCCACAACGCGTGCGCCGCCAATCTTGCCGAGCGCATCTGCGGCGCGCGTTCGTACCCACCAATCATCATCTTTGATGACTTGCAGCAGGTGCTTGATGTCACGTGCGGTGCCAAGATGATTCAACACTTCGACCGCCGCGCGACGGGCGTATTCGTTCTCGTCTTTGAGTACCTCGACCAGGTACTTCATCGTGTCCGGGTCTTTTGCGCGGACGATGACGTCGATGGCGCGGTTCTGCACCTCGATGTCGGGATCCCGCAGCATCTGGCAGACGGCAGCCGTGTTGATGGGGCCGTCCATTTTCGACAAGGCGTTGAGTGCTGCCTGGCGAATGAGCTTGTTGGGATCGCGCAGTTGACCCTGTAGCGCCGCCGAAACTTCCGGCCGATTGAAACGCGACAGGATGTTGATGATGTGCATCCGCGCGGCGGAGTCCTTGCCTTCGATACGGCTGATCAATTCCGAGAGGCTCGAGGGATCTGCCAGCTCGCCGATGATGCGAAACAGTGCGGCCTTCTCGTTGGCTTCCTGGTTGTAAGCGTGCTGCAGAAGTTCGCGCACGGAGAAGCGGTTCTTCTGCGCGGCAATGATTTCGACAACCGTGGATTTGGAGATGTCGTCGCGTGCGAGCAGATCGATCAACAACGAAGGACTGTAGTTCGTGCTACTGCTCAGCGCCCAGCTGACAGCGGCGAGAGCTCGGGGGCTCGCGTCCACGAGGCCCTGTGCGTACAGCGGAAACGTCTTGTTATCGACCAGCTGCGCCAGAATTTCGACGTAAGCAGCCGTCTCCTTTTTATCGGCCACGGCAGTGGCGTCAAGGATTTTCGGAATGGCTGTGGGCCCGAGCTTCGCGAGCTTCTGGAATGCCTTCTGGGCTTCCGGATGCATCGGATCGCCGATGCCTCTGATCTCCGCGATCAGGCGTTCGGCCCTCAGGTCTGAAAAAAAACTCATCGAGTCGTCTCGGTATCCAGCGCGTCGGTCCGGCGTTCGAATGCGCAGTTCTTGGCTTCATCCCCGCTCGTGATCGGGCTCCCTCGCTGGAGTCCGTCATGAGTTACGGGACGAAATGAACCTTTGTCCGGGCCATGAAGCGATGGCGCGCATTATGCCATGCTTGCTACGCAGCCACCGCGACCCGTAAGGCGTTTCCGCTCTAGCTCCCAGTTTTGGGACCTGATTCGACGCGACAAGAGCGTCTCGGCACATTCCGCTACAATGCCCGCCCGTCTCGCCGCTGAACAGTCTGCTATTGCAGGCACCAGCATAACCTTCGACCAGGATCCGCATGAGCACTGAGCGTGAGGCTGCCATCCGCAGTCTCGTCGAATCGATTCGTGATCCCTATCTGGACCTGGACCTCGGCAGTGCGCAGGCCTTGCAGCGCGTGGTCCTGGATGGGACGACTGCTCGCGTTTCACTGAAGCTCGGATTTCCTGCCCATCGTTACGGTCCGGAGCTGGCATCTGTCGTGCGCGAACGATTGATCTCAGCGGGCCTGGCCGAAAAAGCCGATGTCGACGTGCAATGGCAGGTTGCATCGCAGGCCGTCCAACGCAATCTCCGCCCCGTTCAAGCGATCAAAAATATCATCGCGGTCGCATCGGGCAAGGGCGGGGTCGGGAAGTCGACGACCGCGGCCAACCTCGCTCTCGCTCTCGCTTACGAAGGCGCATCTGTGGGTTTGCTGGATGCCGATATTTATGGTCCCAGCCAGCCGCGGATGATGGGTCTCGGCGGAGAACGACCGGTCAGCCCCGATCAAAAAACGATGATTGCCCCTGAGGCCTTCGGCATCAAAGTCATGTCGATCGGATTTCTCGTCGACGAAGAGCAGCCGATGGTCTGGCGCGGACCGATGGTTACACAGGCCCTCGTGCAATTGCTCGAGACCACACGCTGGGGCGAGCTCGATTACCTGATCGTGGACATGCCACCAGGAACCGGCGACACGCAACTGACGCTGTCGCAACGAGTGCCCGTCAGCGGCGCTGTCATCGTCACTACACCTCAGGACATTGCATTGCTCGATGCGCGCAAAGGTTTGCGCATGTTTCAGAAAGTCGAAGTCCCAGTGCTGGGGATCGTCGAGAACATGAGCACGCACATCTGCTCGAACTGTGGCCACGAGGAGCACATTTTCGGCGCAGGAGGCGGCCGCCGCATGGCAGAACAATATGGCGTGGATCTGCTGGGCGAGCTGCCGTTGGACATTCACATTCGCGAGCAGATGGATGCCGGTCGGCCTACCGTCGTTGCTGAGCCAGAGAGCGCTCGGGGCCGCGCTTACATCGAAATGGCGCGCCGCACGGCCGGCCGCTTGGCTCGAACCGCATTTGCGCCCGCGCCGGCGTTTCCTACGATCGATGTGGAAGACACCTGAGTACGGCGGCATATCAGCAGCTGCACGATATTGGACGGCGGGCGCGGGCTCTGCCGTAGAATTCGCGTCCCAATTCAAAGTGGCCTCGCGGGTAGGCCCGTTCACGGAATACCTCAATGAGTATCAAGTCCGATCGCTGGATTCGTCGTATGGCTGCGGAGGGAATGATCGAGCCGTTCGAGGCGGGTCAGGTACGAACCGTGAATGGCAGCCGCATCGTTTCCTACGGCACCTCGAGCTACGGTTACGATGTTCGCTGCGCGAATGAGTTCAAGGTGTTCACGAACATCAACTCGACGATCGTGGATCCGAAGAATTTCGATCCTGGCAGCTTCATCGACATGCAGTCGGATGTCTGCATCATTCCGCCCAATTCATTCGCCCTGGCACGCACCGTCGAATACTTCCGTATTCCGCGCAACGTGCTCACGATCTGCCTGGGCAAGTCGACGTACGCCCGCTGCGGCATCATCGTCAACGTAACGCCACTCGAGCCCGAGTGGGAAGGGCACGTGACGCTCGAATTTTCGAATACGACCACGCTGCCTGCGAAGATTTACGCGAACGAAGGTGTCGCGCAGATGTTGTTTCTGGAATCGGATGAGGTTTGCGAAACCTCATACAAGGATCGCGGCGGCAAGTATCAGGGTCAGCGTGGAGTCACGCTGCCGAAGACCTGAGCATTCGCATTATTTCGGCGAAGGATCGCCTTTGGTCAGCTCGATGAGTTCCATCACGGTTTCTACTTTTCCCTTTCTCACCTGCTCAGCACGTACAGGGACGAAGCCAAGCGCGGCGGCATGCCACACGCGTGACACTCGCGAAGAGTTCGGCCGAGTGCTCTCGTAGACGACCGCGTCGAACGTCCCCAACTTCGTCGTCACGCTTTCGGTTTTGATGCGTGTGTACGTGTAGCGACGAACGCTGTCGCCGTTGACCATATCCACAGAACCCGGCTCTTCGCCTCGCAACAGATTGATCATCACGCCGATCTGAATGGACTGTCGATCTACCATCCCGGGTTCTAACTGCAAGCTCACAGGCTTGCCTTCATAGGTTCCTGTCGCGGTCTTCGCGCTCCAGTTGAACTCGAGTTTCCCATCATTTTTGTCGCCGGATTTGCCGTCGTCGACTTCCCACTGGATGGGGCGAACACCTTCTGGCGTCGTTTCGAGCGTCGTACGCTCGTACGCAGCACCGCTGACAAAAAGACGAGCGAGCGTCGAAGGATTCGCGTGCGTTTCGAAGATGTAATGGCCGCTCTGAGCGTCGTGACGCCATTGCATGATCAGATTGCCGCCGCTGATTCCCCGGAAAGTCACTGCGTACGTTGCGGTGAAAGGCTCGGGAATTTTCGATTGCGCGTGAGCAGCGCTGGCCGATAGCAATCCCACCGCGACGATGGCTGTGAGCTGTCTTGCCAGAAATGAAAAGGTGCTCTGCAATTTAATCTCCGCTCTCCAGCATCACGGGCGCCGGCAGTGGTTTTCCATCGAACCAGAGGCCATCGGAGCGCAGTCCGATTCGACCGTGGGCAATCCACTCGATCACTTGCGGATAGATCCTGTGTTCCAGACGCTGAACTCGCGCTGAAAGGCTCTCTTCCGTGTCGTCGGCTTGCACCGGAACGCTCGCCTGCATAATGACCGGGCCGCCATCGAGTTCCTGTGTGACGTAGTGCACGCTCGCACCATGAACGCTATCGCCGGCTTCGATCGCGCGTCGGTGCGTATGCAGCCCACGATACTTCGGTAACAGTGACGGATGAATGTTGAGGATCCGGCCCGCGAACCGATCAATAAAGTTGGCGGTGAGAATGCGCATGAAGCCGGCGAGCACGATCAACTGCGGGCGAAAGCTCGCCACCAGTTCAGACAGCGCGATGTCGTAGCTCTCGCGATTCGCAAAGGAACGAGGTGAGAGTGAGGCAACCGCAATGTCCAGTTGCTGAGCGCTTACGAGTCCGGCCGCATCGGGTTTGTCGCTGATCACGGCTCGGACATCGATCGGCAATTCTCC
>JBJMWN010000216.1:0-3481 GCA_045810085.1 Povalibacter sp.
ATTCGTCGGACTGACTGCGCTCGAGACGACAACGACATCGGCCTTTCCGACGTTCTCGGTCGCATGTCCAATCATGATTCGCGCGCCGAGCTTTTCGAGCCGTGTGGTTGTCGGATTGGCTTTGAGGTCGCTGCCCTGCACCGAGTAACCGAGATTGAGCAGCACTTCTGCGATGCCGCTCATGCCCACACCGCCGATGCCGACGAAGTGAATGCATTGGATGCGGCGCATGCGATTGGTCATGCGGCACCTCCGGCCAGCGCGACGCATGCATCTGCCAGCTTCACATCAGCATCCGTGAGCGCGATCGAACGCGCCTTCACTGCCATCTGCGACAGATGATTGCGACCCGCATCCAGGAGCGATCGCAGTTCGGTCGCAAGCCGCACAGGCGTGAGATCCGATTCAGGAATCAGCACGGCTGCACCTGCTTCCACAGTGAAGCGTGCGTTGTGCGTCTGATGATCATCGACTGCGGCCGCGAACGGCACGAACACTGCTGGCAATCCCGCCGCAGCGAGCTCAGAAACTGTGAGCGCGCCCGAGCGACAGATCACCAGATCGGCCCAGCCATAGACCTGGGCCATATCGTCGATGAATGCGCGCACTTCTGCCTGCACGCCATGTTCTGCATACGCATCACGCGCCTGAGCGATATGCCGCTCACCTGCTTGATGCAGCACTTGGGGCCGCACTGCTGCATCGAGCATTGCGATGGCCGCAGGCACCGTCACATTCAAACGAGACGCGCCTTGACTACCGCCAATGATCAGAACGCGCAGCGGCCCGACGCGGCTGGCGTAGCGTTCCGCGGGAGCAGGCAGCATTGCGATCTCGCGGCGCACTGGATTGCCCACACGCACGGCGTGAACGGATCGCGGAAAACTTGATGGAAAGGCTTCGAACACTCGACGCGCCAGACGCGCCAGCATGCGATTGGTGAAACCTGCAACAGCGTTCTGCTCGTGAATCACCAAAGGTCGACGCGTGAGCCACGCCGCGATGCCGCCGGGACCCGAGACGAATCCGCCGGCACCGAGCACCACAGCGGGATTGCGCCGACGCATCACTTCAAGGCTCTGCCACACGGCTTTCGCCAGACGGAAAGGCGCGGCTAGAAGCGTTGTGATGCCTTTGCCGCGCACGCCACCGACGTCGATCCATTCCATGGCAATCTGCTGCGGCGGAACGAGCTTCGCTTCCATCCCGCGTCGCGTGCCGAGCCAGACGGGCTCGAAGCCACGCTCACGCAACACACGCGCAGCCGCGAGTGCGGGGAACACATGTCCTCCCGTTCCGCCGGCCATGATGAGCACGATGCGCGTCACTCTTCGCGCTCCCGTCTCGGTACCGCAAGCCGCCCGCTCACATGCGCTTCGTGATTGATGCGCATGATGAGTCCCAGCCAACCCAACGTGACCAGCACGCTCGATCCACCGAATGACATGAGCGGCAGCGTGAGACCTTTGGTCGGCAACAGCCCGAGATTCACACCGATGTTGATGAAGGTCTGCAGCGCCAGCCAGATGCCAAAACCCGCTGCGCAATACGCCTGGAACGCGAGTCCTGCATCCGCGGCCAGTCGCGAGATCTTGAACGAGCGCCAGACGAGCAGAATGAACAGCGCCAGCGTGAACACCACGCCTGCCAGGCCCAATTCCTCTGCGAGAATTGCGAACACAAAGTCCGTGTGCGCTTCCGGCAGATAAAACAATTTCTGCACGCTCGAACCCAACCCAACGCCAAACAACTCGCCACGACCGATTGCAATCAGTGACTGCGTGAGCTGAAAGCCGGAGTTGAACGGATCGGCGAATGGATCAAGGAACGCCGTCAGACGCTTCAATCGATACGCAGAGGTCACTGCGATGACAGCCATGCCGACGGAGGCAAGCGTCACGAGTGCAAGAAAGTGCCGAAGCTTCACGCCTGCCAGGAACAAAACACCCAGGCCCGTGGCGACGAGCACGGTTGCAGCGCCGAAGTCAGGCTCGATCAACAGGAGCGCTGCCGCAGCCATCAGCACACCCAGGGGTTTCACAAATCCTTTGAGCTCGTTCTTCAATTCCTGCTGACGACGCACCACATAGCTGGCGAGATACGTGAGCAGAAGCACTCGCGAGAGCTCAGAAGCCTGGAAGTTCATGATCCCAGCACGCAGCCAGCGGCGACTGCCATTCACCTCGTGGCCGAGTCCCGGAATCAGCACGATGAAGAGCAACAGGAACGCGAGCGACAGCAAAGGCAGCGCCAGCTTTTCCCACACGCTTGTCGGAATGAACATCATCAGGCCCGCAGCGACAATCCCGAGAACGACGCCGATTACCTGTCGCTCCAGATAATGCAGCGGCTCGTGCATTTGCCGATCTGCGATCGAGATGGAAGCAGACGTCACCATGACCAATCCCAGCAGAACGATCGCCGCGACGATCATCAGCAGTGGCTGATCGAAAACAAAACGTCGGGTGCGAGCACTCGAGCGAGCGAAGGTGAGGGTTGCAGCGTTCATGACTGCAGGCTCCTCACCGCTTGGGAGAACACGTCGCCGCGATGTGCGTAGTCGCGAAACATGTCCAGGCTGGCGCACGCGGGTGAGAGCAACACGGTCTCAGTGGGCTGTGCGCTTCGAGCACAAGCACGCACCGCTGCATCCATGTCGTTCGCGAATTCAACCGTGCAAACACCTTCGAGTGCCTGCGCAATGAGTTGCGCGTCCTGGCCGATCAGCACGACGTGTCGCACCTTGTTCCGAAAAGCGGGAGCCAGCGGCGTGAAGTCCTGGCCTTTGCCTTGCCCGCCCGCAATCACGATCAGCGTGCCTGCCATTCCAGCGACTGCAGCGAGCGTCGCGCCGACGTTCGTGCCCTTCGAGTCATCGACGTAGCGCACACCCGCAACATCGGCGACCCACTGCGAGCGATGCGCGAGACCTGGGAACGTGCGAAGCGCTTCCAGAGATGCTGAACGATCGACTGACAAGGCCTCAGCCATGGCCAGTGCTGCGAGCGCGTTCGCAGCGTTGTGCAATCCCGTGATTTTGAGTTCGGACATCAGCGCGAGACGCTCGTTGCCACGCATGAGAGCGACGTCACCGGACGCTTCGGCTGCGTAGTACGCCGCCCGAGGATTCTTGAGCAGACTGAAGCCGATCACCTTGCGCGCGGTACGGCCCATGTCGCGCACCTGCAGATCATCCAGATTCACGATCGCCGCATCACATCGCGAAAAGATTCTCGCTTTCGAATCGGCATAGGCCCGCAAATTCTCATAACGATCCATGTGATCTGGCGTCACGTTGAGCACGGTCGCCGCAGCGGCGTGCAACGAATGCGTCGTGTCGAGTTGAAAGCTCGACAGCTCGAGCACGAATACTTCGGGCCATGTCGCGCTTGCAGCGATCGGCTCCAGTGCATCCAGCACTGCGTCGCCGATGTTGCCCGCAACGATCGTCGAAAGACCGCCGGCGCGACAGAGCGCACCG
>JBJMWN010000217.1:0-2913 GCA_045810085.1 Povalibacter sp.
TCATCGTCGAGTTCGTTGTGCTCGTGACGTCCCAGGAGTTCGACCAGCTCGAAGGCCATTGCAAAGGCGCCGCGAGTTTCCGCTTCCAGGCTCGCCAGCGTGTCCACATGCAGCGGCTGTTCCGACAATCGACTGCCGAACGCTTCGCGCTGATCGGCATAAGACTTCGCCAGCTCGATCGCGCGACGCATGAAAGCCACTGAGGTCACGGCATTCCAGGTGCGCGTCACGATCAACATAGGCTCGATATGTCGGGTGCCATTGCGAATATCGGAAACCAGTTCGGCCAACGATCCTTCGAGCACCAGCTCGGCGGTCGGCACCTTGCGCGTCCCCAATTTATCCTTCAGTCGTTCGATCCTGATCTGGTTCGGTCGACCCGCGGCGTCGTGCGTCTCCACATAGAACATGGCGAGGCCTGATCCGCCTGGACCGTTGCCTTCCGGCCGAGCAAGCGTCAGCGCCATCTGCGAAGTAATCGCGGAGGTAAACCATTTCTTTCCGTACAGGCGCCATCGTTCACCGTCACGAGCAGCACGAGTCAAAGACCGACCCACATCGGAGCCTCCTGTTGCTTCCGTCATCCATTGGCCACTGGTCCAGAACTGCTCCGGATCACGACTCGTGAGATGAGGCAGCGCTCGCGAAATCAGCTTCTCGTTGCCGGAGACCTTCAGCGTGCGGGCTGCACCGTCCGTCATTGCCAATGGGCAGGTGTAGACATCGGACGATGGATGAAACAGGTAAACCAGCGCGAACTGATGGATGCGCGAGAAGCGCGAATGGCTCGCCTCGTACGGAATCGCGATCAAACCCGCTTGAGCGGCGATATTCGCGCACCGCTTCCATAGGGCAGTCAACTCGATGCGATCGACTCGGTTGCCCCACGCATCCCACTGCAATAACTCGGGCTCGTTGAGGCGATCGCTCAGCTGCAGCTCGTAAAGTTCGCCCGCCGACAGCTCGCCCATGTGCTGCAGATCGGATTCGATCGCCGACAGAACTTCGCCTGGCAGTTTGCGGCGGAGCCATGAGCGAAGGAACGCATCGGCCAGATACTGATTGTTCAACCGTGGCGGTGTCTGGATGAACAGCATTGGATTGCGATCAGAAGTCCCCGATGCGGAATCGTTCATGCTGAATCCCTGGGCAAGCGCGCCCAAGTTGCTCACCGGATTTCGGTGAGGCCACCTGCCCTGCCGTGCGGTGACAACAGTACCTGCCACAACTGTATGCGTCGTGCGCGGAAAGCGGCCGCCGATGAGAGCAACCAGAATTCCCACATGCGACGGAAACGCTCGTCATATCGACCGCACAACTCCGGCCACGCAGCTACGAAGCGCTCATGCCATGCGAGCAGCGTACGGTCATAGTCAGGACCGAACGAATGCCAATCCTCGACGACGAATCTGTTCTCCGTTGCCCGCGAGATTTGGGCCATCGACGGCAGCAGTGAGTTCGGAAATATATAACGCTCGATCCACGGATCATTCGCTTCCTCAGACTTGTTGCTGCCGATGGTATGCAGCAGAGACAGACCGTCATCTGCAAGCAGCCGACGAACCTGTGTGAAGTATGTTTCGTGATTGCGATAGCCAACATGCTCGAACATGCCGAGCGAATAGATCCGATCGAACTTGCCGGTGAGGCTGCGATAGTCCTGCAAGAGAATCTTCACTGGCAAACCTTTGCAGCGATCGCCAGCCGCTTGGGCCTGATTGCTGGAGACAGTCACGCCTGTGACCTTCACGTGATAGCGCTGCGCAGCGAATTGCGCAGCACCGCCCCACCCACAGCCGATGTCCAACACACTCATCCCGGGTTCGAGCCTGAGTTTCCGACAGACCAGATCGAGCTTGGCTTCCTGTGCTTGCTCCAGCGTTTCCGCTTGTTTCCAGTAAGCGCAGCTATAGATCATTCGTGAGTCCAACATCCGCGAGTAGAGGTCATCGCCGATGTCGTAGTGCTGTCTGCCGACTTTGAACGCGCGTGACGGCGTCTGAGGATTGAACAGCTTGGCAGTGAGCGCTGCCCACATTTGCCTGAGCGTCGGCAGTCGATTCTCCACACCTGCGCGAAAAACCCGGAACAGCATTTCGTCCAGACGCTCGCACTCCCACTGGCCGTCCATGTATCCCTCACCCACGCCCAGCGATCCGTCCGACAACACTCGCCGGAAAAAGCCGGGATCATTTACGTGAATGTCCCACGGTTCACCGCCATTCACAGAGACATTGGCGTCGTTCAACAGGGACTCGAACACGTCACGGGAGCCGGCCACGGAAACCTCGCCGCGTTGCTAGCCACAAGGAAGAAAATCCTTGCGCCCGCGTTCGATGAAGTCAATAAGTTGTGCTTGCAGTCGCGCTCAGCGCAGACGTTTGACGACGCTTGGAGCGTCTCCGGCTACACCCATTGCTCGTCCGATCAGGAAACTTTTGGCTAATCGGCTGCGGTCAACCATCGTCAGGCCCACGCGACGCGCCCAGGCCAACGTCGCACTCGAGTTGCTGAACAGTTCGTTCAATCCATCCACGAGCCCGAGTGCGATTGCATTCTCACTCTTTCGCCACCGTTCATACCTTCGCAGCAATGGCCGCTCGGCAATCGCCATTCCATTGCTCGCTGCCTCTGCAAGGAGTTGCACCAACGCGGCTGCATCCAGGAAACCGAGGTTCACACCTTGCCCCGCCAACGGATGCACGGAATGTGCGGCGTCCCCGACCAGCACGAATCGCTCACGCGAATAGTTGCGCGAGTGAATGAGCCGTAAAGGAAAGTGTGCGCGCTCCGCTGCAGGTGTGACGATGCCCAGAATGCCGTCGAGCGCATCGATCAACTCGTTGCCCAACTGCTCCTGAGAAAGCTGCGTCAGCGACTGAGCGTGCGCGGGCGTCGTCGTCCAGACGATCG
>JBJMWN010000218.1:0-14329 GCA_045810085.1 Povalibacter sp.
CCGTTGGTGGTGATCGCACCGAACGTTGCGCCTGCGGTCACGGGACTGGGCTCGATGCCGCCATGGCCGAAGAACCAGGGCTTCTTAACCAGCACGATTTCATGCCCCGCATCGGGCGCAAATCGACTGCAAGCGCTTACAAGCAGGATAGTCAGAAGAACCGAAACTGTTCTAAACACGGATGCCCCTATGTTGTTGATGCTCATCTCGTCTCGATTGGTCACCGAAATCTCCGAGCGCGTTCTTTCTCGAGAACCATTTTCTCAATTCTTAACGATCCATTTGTGCACGTCGGTCTCATTCGTGGACTATCACTGATAAGCGATTGCATGAGACCCTGACAAGATTCCGTTCGTCTTCGGCCAGCCAATCGGCACACGAAGAATGACGAAGCTTGAACAATCAACGATCGAATTCCGGAGCTTGATAATGACGACTATCGCTGCCACAGCAGAGGGAGGACGGACGTATCCGCGTGCCGCCTGGTTATCGATTGGGAGCGGGATCGCTGGCTTTATCTCACTTGCGTCCTTGCTCGCGTATCTGGTCACGCAAGCGGACGAGTTTATGAAGACCGGTGTGATGCCTCCGGTGGGCAAGGTTCTCATTACAACCAATTATGTCGGGTATGCACTCCAAGCCGTCCTGATGATTCCGGTCGCGCTTCTGCTTCACGATCTCGGACGTCAACGCTCGCCGCAAGTGAGCCGAGTCGTCGTCGCGATCGGCATCGTTGGCTTGCTTGGCATGGCGATTCTGCGCGTGCTGCCTGTTGCATACCCTGCGGTATCCGACATCCTGTTCATGGCTCCGATGGGCTTCTTTGGCATCTGGCTGATCGCCTTCAGCTGGCTTCTCAAGGGGCGACTCTCCAGAGGGTTGCGTATAACGGGAACGATCGCGGGAATGGGTTTTGCGATCGTGGGCGCCAGCTTCTTTTTCCTTGGTGGACTGGCCGTGCTGACTGATGGTCCATTCGCGTACGCGAACGATGAGGACTTTCACGTCGGCATCCGAATCGGTGGGTTCCCGGCATTCGTCCTGTTTCCGATCTGGACCATTCTGCTGGGCCGCCAGTTGCTGCGAGCACGTGAGTCATAGCGGATCTCAATGTGTGAGTGTCAAGCGTGTCTGAGTACCTGTCGCTCCGGGTCGAAAGCAGGCGCACTGGAAGCACGCGTCGGCCACCCAATGGGCACGGATCTACTTTCTGTCGCGAGTCACTTGAGAGCAGAGCTTGGAAAAACGGTTGTACCCCTTTGTCCTTCCCGTGCTCGTTGCGTATCGGGCGAAAGGAACACCGCCGAGCGCGTTGTTAGAGCCTGGGTGCGGCCTAGCGCTTGACCGCAGTCGTCGACCCTGTGCGATCGGCCGCAATAGAACGTATCGATAACTTAACGTGTGCCGTCGCAAGCATGGCGCACCACGCTCGCTCCGCGCCTCACTGCAAACTTCACACACTTTGACCATCGAGCCGCGCTCGCGAACGTCAGCCTAAGCGAAATTCCGCTCATGCGTAGAGGGTGGAACCCGGCCCTGCCCCGCGCTGATGCAATCGCTCGTGGCAACGCACCATCTTGTCGTCTTGCGAAACCACAGCATCGGCCGTTAGCCTCACGGCAGTTGCATCACTTCTCCACTGGCATTCAGAACAAAAATATCCCATGAAGAACGACAGCCACTTGTTCTCACCGACCCGCCGCGACCTGCTCAAGATGATTGGTGTCAGCGCGGGCGGCGCTGCGATGTACCAGGCGATGAACAGCCTCAGCATCGCCGGCGAGACGACCTATGACGGACCGATCAACCTGCAAGGCGCGCCGCGCGGTGCCTCAGTACTGGTTCTCGGTGCCGGTATGGCCGGGATGACTGCAGCGTATGAATTGCGCAAGGCCGGCTACAAGGTT
The DNA here is from genome assembly GCA_045810085.1 of Povalibacter sp. Lineage (GTDB taxonomy): Bacteria > Pseudomonadota > Gammaproteobacteria > Steroidobacterales > Steroidobacteraceae > Steroidobacter. The sequence goes on from JBJMWN010000218.1 coordinate 1,908, forward strand.
CAGGTGCTCGAATACAACCCGCGGGCTGGCGGACGCAACTGGAGTCTGCGTGGTGGCGACACTTATACGGAGCTCGGCGGTTTCAAGCAGACCTGCGAGTTTGCCAAGGACCTGTACATCAACCCCGGTCCGTGGCGCATTCCTTATCACCATCACGGAATGATCGATTACTGCCGCATGCTCAAGGTGCCGCTCGAGCCGTTCGTGCAGGTGAACTACAACGCGTACCTGCACAACACGGAAGCGTTCGGCGGCAAGCCGCAGCGCTATCGCGAGGTGAAGGCGGACTATCAGGGTCACGTGGCTGAGTTGCTGGCCAAGGCAACGAATCAGAACGCGCTGGATCAACAATTGACGCAGGAAGACCGCGAGAAATTGCTCGAATCGCTGCGCGCATGGGGCGCTTTGGACAAGGACTTCAATTACAAGGCTGGCCCGGCGGTCGCTGAGCGCCGCGGGTTCAAGAAGAATCCCGGCGGCGGACTGACAGCGCGACCCGAATATTCCGAGCCGGTCTCGATGAAGGACATCCTCAACTCGAACCTTTGGTTCGGGGTTTCGAGTGGCGACACGTATGACATGCAGACGGGTCTGTTCCAGCCAGTCGGCGGCATGGGCCGCGTCGGAGAAGCATTCGGCCGATTGCTCGGCGATGTCATCCGCTACAACGCTAAAGTCATCAACGTCGAACAGAGCGATCGCGGTGTCGAGGTCACGTACGTTGATACGGCGTCGCCCGCAACGCCGCTCAAGGCGAGTGCGGATTGGTGCGTGTGCACGATTCCGCTGCCGATCCTTGCGCAGATCCCGATGAACGTCGGGCCTCAGTTGAAGGCGGCGATCAGCGCGGTTCCGTATCTTTCCTCCGTCAAGGTCGGCCTGCAGTTCAAGCGACGTTTCTGGGAAGAGGATGAACGCATTTACGGCGGCATCACTTATACGAACCTGCCACTCATGACCATTGCCTACCCGAACACATCGTTCAACACGGGCGGACCTGGTGTGCTGCTGGGCGGCTATATCTGGGGCGCCGATGCAATGCACTTCACGGCGATGGAGCCGCAGCAGCGCGTCAAGAAAGCAATCGAGTACGGCGCACAGATTCATCCGCAGTATCCGGCTGAGTTCGAAAACGGCGTCGCCGTGGCCTGGCATCGCTCACCCTTCACCATGGGCTGCTTTGGATCCTGGTCTGATGAATCGCGCGCCGCGCACTACGACGATCTGTGTACGCTCGACGGACGCATCGTGCTCGCGGGCGAGCACGCATCCTTCCTAGGCGGTTGGCAGGAAGGCGCCGTAACTTCGGCACTCGATGCCATCGGTCGACTGCATGAACGCGCTGTCGCCGCGGGAGCGAACGCATGAACAACCGGCACTCCACGATCGCAGCCGCTGCGTTTCTCCTCGCAAGCTCTGCTCACGCCGACGATGCATCGGTCGCAGCGAAGTCCACTACGAGCAGTTCGGGCGGCGAGAATGTGTATTCAACAATCTGCCAGGGATGTCACATGCCAGGCGGCTCAGGTGCCGAAGGTGCCGGGCACTATCCAAAGCTAGCGGGCAATCCAGCGTTCGTGTCCTGGGAATACATTGCAATCACTGTGCTGAACGGTCGAAACGGCATGCCGCCTTTCGGACTCGCTGCCAATGCAGGGCCGCGGTTCGGCAGCGCCCAGTTGTCGGACGCACAGGTTGCCGAAGTCGTGAATTACGTGCGCACGCACTTCGGCAACAAGTATCCCAGCAAGGTCACCGCCAAAGACGTTGCAGCGTTGCCGCATCCAGGCGCTGCGCACGAAGACGGTTAGCTGCGCGAGACTTCTGGATCTACTGCGTCTCGCGTTCCGACCAAGCGCAGCGGCACGCAGATCGGACCAAGCTCCGGCATGCCGCTCATCTTGATATCGCCACAGACTTCGAACTCGCGTGTCTGCGCTAGCAGTTCTTCCAATGCGATGGTCAGCTGCTGTCGCGCGAGCGGAATCCCCGCGCACACGTGAGGTCCTCGACCGAAAGCCAAGTGTTGCTTGATGTTCTCGCGGCCGAGTCGAAACTCATGTGGCGAATCGAAGACGCGCTCATCACGGTTTGCTGAGGCATACACAAGCGCAATCGCTTCGCCCGGCTCAATCTTGCGACCGTGCAACTCAACCGGAGTTTTTGAGCTGCGCGCGAATCCACGATACGGCGTGTAGAGCCGCAGGAATTCTTCTATTGCTTCCGGGATCACATGTGGTTGAGTGCGGAGCTGCTGCTGCAATTCGCGATCACGCGATAGATGAACCGCGATGCTTCCGAGAAGAATGGGCGGCGCAACGAGCCCAACCACCAGGACCTGCCGCAGACATCCGGCCAGCAAGGCTTCGGGAAACGGCTGACCATTGGCATCACGCGCTTCCAACAATGAGCTGGTTGGATCTGAGAGTGGATCGCGCGGGTCACGACGGCGCTCTTCGAGCACTTCACGCGCCATCGCCGCAAGCCCTTCAGCTGCGATCGCAACGCTCGATTTATCGAACGATTCCCAAGCTTTCACATAGGCCTGGGATGTATGTCGCAGCACGCTTGCTTGTGTCTCGGTGAGTCCCATCCATTCTGCGAATACATAAACCGGCAACGGCCCGGAGAAGTGCTCGACGAAGTCGCCGTCACCGCGCTCGACCAATTGCTGCATCAGATTGCGAGCGATGCGCCGCGTCGCAGGCTCGATGGAAGCCACACGTGCTGCACCGAGCGCACGATCGATAGCACGCCGATAGGGTGTGTGATCCGGGGGATCGAGATGCAAGGGTGGACGCCTGCCCGTAGCCGATGAACCCGGAACCACGTTGCGGACCGAGGTGATGTAGTTCTGCGAATCCATCAGGATCCGCTGAATATCCTCGTGCCGCGTGACCGCCCAGAAGCCATCAAACGAGTTGCTATGTGCGACCGGACATCGCGCTCGTAGATCGGTGAAAACGTCGTGCGCGCTGTCGAACGTTTCCGGCAGCGTGGGATCGTATTCATGCTCGGTGCTGGGCATGCCGGCATCTTAGGCCGCACCGATGAGGCTCAGGTAATAGTCTCTGCATCTGGTGCTATAACCAGGGCCGATGCTTGCACTCTAAGAGAAAGAATTGAGCGGCCGCAAAAAGGCGCAAAAGGCTCAAGGTAAGCGGGATAGGACACGTCGGATTGTTGCCGTGCTCGGCCGTCCTCCATTTTTTTCTGACCATGAGCTTTTTGTGCTTTTTTGCGGCTAGTTTCGTCTCGTAGCTGTTTCTCGAATCTGCCGATCAGTGCGCCGCTTTCTTAACCGGTGCGGCCGTCGGCACATCACCCGCGATCTCAAGTAGAGCTTCGTAAACAAACTGCGCAGGACGCGACAACGCCGGCGAACGCTTGTGGGCGAGAAACATTGGGCGCATTGGCGGGATCGGACCGAGAGGACGCGACTGAAGTGCGCCACTATCCAGGTCTGCCTGGATAGTGCCTGCGACCATGGCGCCGACTCCAAGCCCCCGACGCACCGTCTCGATAACGTTGTGCAACGAATCGAGTTCGACAATGACATATGGCGTCAGGCTCGCCGCTGCGAAGACGCCATCGACGATCGAGCGAATTGAGTTGGGCGCGCGAGGCACGATCCATGGCAAGGCCGCGAGATCCTGCAGTGACGCGTCAGCGGGGATCTTCCATCCGCGTGGATACATAAGGATCACCGGCTCGATCAGCACCTGAGAGCCGACGATCTGCTCGTTGTCGGGACGCGTGGGCGAGATCGAGAGTTCGATGCGACCACTCATCAGCAGTTCGTGAAGTGCAGCGCTTCCCTCCTCGCGGATCTGCAGATGCATCTCGGGATGCTGTGTGCAGACTTTCTCGATAATCGAAAACGCAAAGCGCGGAATCATCGTCGGCGACATCCCGATGCTGACCGCACCCGACAGCGGCAGTACCTCCTGATGCACAGCATTCCGCAGCTCGTCGTATTGACGAAGGATCGACTGCGCACGTGCATACAGAATGCGACCTGCCGAGGTCGGCGTGACACCCGACACCGATCGATCGAGCAGCTTCACTTTCAACTCCTGCTCGAGCACGGCCATTTGCTGACTGAGCGCCGGCTGAGCGACGCCAGTCACTGCGGCTGCGCGCGTGATGCTGCGGCTATCGACGATCTGAACGAAGTAACGCAAACGTCTACTGTCCACGACTCAGCCTCCGTTCGCTTGCATGCAGCAGAGAAATCAGGATCGCACCGCACGCCATCACCGCCGCCACGAACCACACCGGTCCGGAGAAGGATTCGCTACGTGCGCGGATCACGCCGATGACGTACGGTCCCAGCAATCCGCCGATGTTGCCGATCAGGTTGATCAAGGTGATTCCGATCGCAGCAACCGAGCGCTGAAGGAACGAGGTGGGGATCGACCAGAACACGCCTTGCGCTCCACCCAGTCCCAGACCGCCGATCACGAGCAAGAGCAAAGCGATGGCTCCGCGAGCGGCAAGTGATGCGAGTACGAGCGCCAACGTGCCGAGCACGAGCGCGAAGCCCAGATGGCGATAACGCTCCTGGGTGAGATCGGAGTGCCATGAGTTGGCGGCCATACCGATTGCGACGCCAATCCAAGGCAGCGCTGACAATGCGCCAATGGCAAGATCACCGAGCCCAGACATTTCTTTGATCACTTGGGGAAGCCAGAAGATCAGACCGTTCGCCCCGATCAACGTCGTGCACCACACGATCGCCGCGAGCCACACACGTTGATCCTTCACGACGCTTGCAAACGCCTCTTTGCCCGATCGGCGCGCAGGTCGCGCATCCTCGCGCGCCAGCTCTTCCTCGATCCATCTTTTCTCGTCGGATGTCAGCCAGCTCGCCACCATTGGCTTGTCAACAAACAACAACCAGGCAATCGCTCCCATCACGACGGTCGCCGCGCCTTCCATCAGCAACATCCAGCGCCAACCTGGCAAATCCAGCGGATTGCTTGAGCGCATCAGCCACCCACACAGCGGACCGCCGATGATCACTGAGATCGGAATGGCGAGCATGGTGATGGCGATCGTATTGGCTCGATAGCGCGCGGGCATCCAGGTGCTGCAGTAGTACACGATGCCCGGAGCGAATCCGGACTCCGCGCAGCCGAGCAGAAAACGAAGGATGTAGAGCTGTTCGGCGGTACGGACGAACGACATCGCTGTGGCGACGATGCCCCAAACAATCACGCTGCCGGCGATCCATCGCCGCGCGCCAATGCGCGTCAGAAGCCAGGTACTGGGAAACTGACAGAGCAGATAACCGACAAAGAAGAGTCCGACTGCGAGCCCGTAGGCTTCCGGCGCGAGACCCAGATCGGCATTCATCTGGAGCGCAGCGAAACTGATGTTCACTCGATCGAGCGAGCTGAGGACGATCAACACCACGATCGGAAGCAGGATTCGCTTCCGAAACTTGGCGCTGGCGCTCGCCTCCGTCGCTGTCACGTACACGTCGTGCTCTCGATGTCGACTACATGAATGGGTGGGTTCGCCGCATAGAGCGCAGCCACGCACTCACGTCGATGATGCAGAACCGCGCGCTGATTGATGGATCCTTTGTCAGTGATCTCGCCATGATCCAGAGAAGGCGGCGACGGCAGCACGATGGCTCGACGCACGCAGCGCGTGCTGGAAGGATTGCGACGCGCGTGCTCATCGAGTCGCTCGCGCAGTTTCTCCATCAGCTCCGTGCTGCGCGCGAGGTAACCATACGTCGGCTCGGTCAAACTGAGAAGGCTTGCACAGCCAGCCATATCAGGAATGACGATGACGGAGACGAAGTCTTCATCGAGACCTGCGATCACGACGTCCTGCGCGATCGGCGCAAGCGCACTGATGAGATCGCCACGCAGCGGCCCGACGCTCACCCATGTGCCGTTCGCGAGCTTGAAGTCCTCGCCAATGCGGCCGTCGAACTTCAATCCTCGCGTCGGATCTGCAGGATCGATCAATCGCACGGCATCGCCCAGTCGATAGAACCCTTCCTCGTCGAACGCCTGTGCCGTGAGCTCAGGCTGCCGCCAATAGCCAGGCGTCACGCTCGGACTTTTCGCTCGGATCTCGATCTTTTCCTGCACAGGGGCCAGCTTCACGAGTGTTCCTGATGCAGGCAATCCAATAACGCCGCTTCGCCCCATGACCGGTGTCGTGAACGTGACCGAAGGGCCGGTTTCAGTTGCGCCCAAGCCAGAGAGGATCGGCGTTCGCAAGCCACGCTCGATCATTGATGCTGCATCCAATGCGTCCCAGGTGTGCTGCGCGAGCGATGCGCCGGCAAAGAAACACGCTCGCAATCGGCGATAGAAGGTTTCGCGCAGGCGATCGTCAGATTGCAGCCGCAGCGAAATCATCTCGAAGCCTTTGGGCACATTGAAGTACACCGTGGGCGAGATCTCGCGCAGATTCGCAAGGGTGGCGGCGATCCCGGATGGAGTGGGCTTTCCATCATCGATGTAGAGCGTGCCGCCGTTGCTCAGCACCAGACCGATGTTGTGACTTCCGCCGAACGTATGATTCCAGGGCAGCCAGTCGACCAGAATCGGCGGTTCATCGATGACGAAAGGCATCGCCTGCTGCAGCATCGCAGCGTTGCTGCACAACATGCGGTTCGTCGTGATGACTGCTTTGGGCTGGCCGGTGGAGCCGGAGGTGAGCAGGAACTTTACGATGGTGTCAGCGCCCGTCGCGGCGTGACGCGCATCGAGCAGCGATGACGGCTCAGCTTCGAGCGCCTCGAGTGACGTGATCGATCGGCTCTCGATCGCAGAGTCACCGACAACCTCAATCGCTGGATCCACCACTGCGAGCGCTCGCTCGTAGTGACGTGTATCGAAGGCAGCAATGAGGCCGGGTGTGAGCAAAGCCAACACGTACTGCAACTTCGCCAGATCGCCCGCGACTTGCGAATAAGCAGGCGACACCGAACAGTACGGAATGCCTGCCCACATCGCGGCGAACGATAACGTCAGATGTTCGAGACTGTTGCCGGACAGAATGAGCAGCGGTCGTTCTGCGCTGAGTTCGCGCGTGGCAAGGCCCATCGCGAGGCGCCGCACCTGGATGAGCATCTGTCCATAGGTGATCGAACTCCAGGCGCCCGTTCCATCGCGCCGAGCCGCAAGCACGCGCTGCGCATCCTGCGCTGCCCAATGCTCGAGCCAATCGAGCAGTCGCGTTGGATACGGCCTGATCTCACCCAGTGGTCGCAGCAGCATGACACCGTCGTCGCGCTGCTCGAACGCCGTGTTGAAGGCATCCGCAGTCCACGCTGTTGACGCCTGAGCCACGCTAGCCCTCCGTCAGGCCGAGTGCGCGAATCGCATTCTGTTTCAGAATCAGATCGTGCACTTCCGGACGAAAGCCTGCTTCCTGAAAGTCTTTGATCCAGCGATCCGGCGTGATCAGCGGATAGTCAGAACCAAAGAGCATCTTTGTTTTGAGTTGCGTGTTCGCGTACTGCACCAGCTGCGGCGGAAAATATTTCGGAGACCAGCCTGACAAGTCGATATACACGTTCGGCTTGTGCAGACACACCGAAAGCGCTTCGTCCTGCCATGGCCACGAGGGGTGCGCGATGATGATCTTCATATCCGGAAAATCCACGGCGACGTCATCCACGTGCATTGGATTTGAATACTTGAGCCGCAGTCCTCCACCACCCGGCAGGCCTGTGCCCATGCCTGAATGTCCGCTGTGAAAAATCGCAGGCAACTTGTGCTCGGCGATGACTTCGTAGAGCTGATACGCGAGGCGATCGTTCGGGAAGAAGCCTTGTACGGTTGGATGGAATTTGAAGCCACGGATGACGCCGTCTTTGATGAGACGCCGCGCCTCGCGCACACCCATCTTGCCTTTGTGCGGATCGATGCTCGCGAATGCCATCATGATGTCCGCGTTCTCACGTGCCGCGTCGGCCACTTCTTCGTTCGGAATTCGTCGCGCGCCGACCTCGAACTCGGAGTCGACGGTGAACATGACCAAGCCGATCTTCCGCTCGCGGTAATACGCAATCGTCTCGGCGATGGTTGGCCGCTTGCCCGTCTTGAAGTATTTCGCAGACGCTTCTTCGAACGGCTTCCACGCTTCGTCAGGCTCCTGACGGCAGCTGACTTCCGCGTGCGTGTGCACGTCGATGGCAATGAGTTCACTCAACTTCATGCCCGCGACTCCTTCACTGATTTTTCCCACTGCGAAATGGTCATGTCACGCTCCACCAACTCGACCAGCAACGGTGCCGGTTTCCAATGCATCGGGCCGAACAGGTTCATGTACTTCACCATGCCGTCCAGCAACGTGCGCAATCCGATCGTCTCGGCGTAGAACATCGGGCCGCCACGGTAACGGGGGAAACCATAACCCGAAGTCCAGACGACATCGATATCGGAGGCACGCAGTGCGATGCCTTCGCCAAGAATGCGGAAGCCTTCATTGAGCAGCGGATACAAACAACGCTCGACGATCTCCTCTTTGGTGTGCGACCGCTGAGCAATGTTCAGCGACTGTGCGCGCTGACGGAGAATTTCGATCGCTTCCGGATCGTCGATACGAGCACGATTGCCGGCTTCGTAGCGGTAATAGCCTTTGCCACTCTTCTGTCCCAGACGTCCGGCCTCGTGCAGCGCGAAGTCCGCCTGGTAGTACGTCGGATCAGGCGGAAACTGCGACGCGTTCGCCTTGTGCACGTTCACACCGACATCGATACCGGCCATGTCGAACACCGCAAGGATGCCCATCGCCATGCCCCACTCTTCCAGCGCGCTATCAACCTGCTTCGGTGTGGCGCCTTCGAGCACCATCCGCTCGGCCTCTCTCGCGTAACCTTCCATCATCCGATTGCCGATGAAGCCGTAACACACACGTGCCAATACAGGCGTCTTGCGCAGTGGCTTGGCAAGATCCATCACGGTGCGAATGGTCTGTGGCGACGACTGCGAGGTGCGAACGACCTCGAGCAACGGCATCACGTTGGCCGGCGAGAAGAAGTGCATGCCGATCACATCCGAGGGACGCTTCGTGGATTGCGCAATACGCTCGATGTCCAGGGTGGACGTGTTCGTTGCGAGCACTGCACCCGGCTTCGCGATCGCATCCAGTCGCGCAAAGATTCCTTGCTTCAGCTCCATGCTTTCGAACACGGCCTCGATGATCACATCCACATCGCTGAGTGACTTGTAGTCGAGTGAAGGAGTGATCAAGCGCATTCGTGCGGCCTTGTCATCGGCGCTTATTCGGCCCCGATCCACCATGGTCTGGTAGGTCCGACCGACGTTCGCAACGCCACGCTCCAGGCCTTCAGTGCTCGCGTCAATCAGCGTCACGGGAATGCCTGCGTTCGCAAAGCAGATCGCGATCCCACCGCCCATGGTGCCGGCGCCAATGACTCCCGCCGACTTCACGGGTCTGGGTTGAACGTCATCTCCCACGCCCGGAATGCGTCGTGTCTCGCGCTCCGCGAAGAACACATGAACAGAGCCACGCGACTCGACACTCTGTTTGCATTTGTTCACGAGTGCGGTTTCGTATTCGAGTCCCTCAGCAAGCGATGCTTGTGCAGCCTTGCGGACAGCTTCTACAGCGACGAGCCCCGCGTTTCGATTCGGGTATGCCTTGCGCGCCTGCTGGGTCATGCGCTCGAAGACCTCGGGGGTGGCAGTGGTTGGATCCACTTTCATCTCACCCGTGCGTCGAGGTCCTTGCTTTGCACTGATCAACGATCGAGCGTAATTCATCGCACCAGCACGCAGATCACCTTCGATCACTGCATCCATAAAGCCGAGCGTCTGCGCTTGTTTCGCATCGACAGGTTTCGCCGAAAGAATCAGATCCAACGCGCGTTCTGCACCGATGAGCCTTGGCATACGCTGCGTGCCGCCAGCTCCGGGAATGATACCGAGCGTGACTTCGGGCATACCGAAGCGCGCACCGGCCGCTGCGATCCGATAGTGACACGCGAGTGCGATCTCAAGGCCGCCGCCCAAAACCGTGCCATGCATCGCTGCAATCACGGGGACATCGAGCGCTTCGATCGAGTTGAACAGCGTCCGGTATTCCTCCTCCTTCGGCGGTCCCTTGAACTCGCCGATATCCGCACCGGAGAAAAATGTGCTGCCCTCGCACATCAGCAGCACAGCTTTGACATTTGAGGCGCGCTGCAACTCGTCGAGCGCCTCTCGAAGACCAGCCCGCACCTCTGCGGTGATGGTATTAACCGGCGGATTGTGGGCAACGATGAGCGCGAGCTCGCCGTCACGCTCAAGGCGTACGAGCTTGGAAGTCATGCGAAAACGATTCCCCCCTGATACCTAGACGGTGATTTCGCCCTGCCCCGCCTTATTTGGAAAGGCCGGGATCGGTATATAAGATATAAGCAACATGGATATCACAGATGTCGACCTGAATCTGCTCGTGGTGTTCGACGCATTGCTGCGTACCCGCAGTGTCACGCAGGCCGCGCGGCAGCTCGGCATGAGCCAACCCGCCACAAGCTTCGCCCTCAACCGTCTGCGAAAGACCTTCAGCGACCCATTGTTCGTCCGTACTTCGCGGGGGATTCATCCGACGCCTTTCTCTGAAGCGATGGCTGGTCCTCTGGAAGCCATCATCGATCGGATTCGCGCTGATCTGCTGCATCAGCCGACGTTCGATCCTGCCACCGTGCAGCGCTCCGTGACTTTCAACATGCAGGACATCGGCGAGCTGGTATTCCTGCCTCAGATATTGGAGAAGCTGAGCGTGCTTGCGCCCGGAGTGCAACTACGGACGGTGAACCTGCCAGCGATCGAACTCGAGCCGGCACTACGGACAGGCGAAGTCGATCTCGCACTCGGCCACTTTCCGGAACTGGTGAGCGCCGCACTCTATCAACAGCGTCTGTTCACGCATACCTTCGTGTGTATCGTTCGCGCCGACCATCCGAGCATCGGTGGCGAACTCACGCGCAAGCAGTTCATGGAAGGTCGTCACGCTGTCGTTCACCCGGCCGGACAGTTGAACGACTCCCTGGAAGCGGAATTGCAACAACAGGGTCTGAAGCGGCACGTGTCGGTGCGTATCGAACACTTCCTCGCCGTCCCGACGATGCTGGAACGCTCTGACCTGATCTTCACGGTTCCCTATGCGATCGGCGAGCGCCTCGCCCGCCTTGCAGCCATCAAGCTGGTCAAGCCGCCGTTCAAGGCGAAGCCTCGCGTCGTGCGCCAGCATTGGCATTCGAGATTTCAGCACGACCCGGCGAATCGCTGGCTGCGAGGCGTGACCGCGGAGTTGTTCCTCGACAAGACCTCTCGGGCGCGTCGATCGACACGTTAGTCACGGAGACCGAGTAACCACATAGAACACAAAGAGCGCAAAGAAACGCTGGCGTCAGAGACGACTGAAGTGTTCGGGTATCCTGCCCGCGCGCGACACGCGAACAAGATGTCGCAATGTCGTTAGAACAGTCGCGCTGATGGTCCTAGAACCACCAGCGCGATAGCCATTGCTCAGAACGTGTACTGCGCCGAGACGAACCAATTGCGCGGCCGTGCGTAGATCGCTTCCGCGTACCCAGCAGAGGTGCTGAAGGAAGAGTTTCCGGCGACTCGGTAATCCTCATCGGTCGCATTGTTGAGTCCGCCGCGAACCTTCCAATGATCCATCGACCAGGTGAGTGAAGCATTCAACAATGTGACTGCGTCGAGTTGCGCAACTTCGATCGAATTCGCGGCATCGAAGAATTGCTCATCGGTGTAGGACACGTTCAAGCGAGGCGTGAGCGTGCTCGCACCGATCGCAAAATCGTAACCAATGCCGATGTTGCCCTGCCATTCCGGCGTGAACGGGAGTCGATTGTTCGGGCCGACTGTTTGTGTGGTGCCCGGTACCTGCGCGATCTCTTTGAACTTGTTATCGAGATAGCCGAGGCTGCCTTCGAGGATGAACGCTCCAGGCGCGAAAGTGAACTCGAGTTCGCCACCCTCGATCTTGGATTTTCCTGCATTGAACAGCAGCGGAACGATTCCCAGACGATACGTGAGCTGCATGTCATCGTAGTCCGTGCGGAAGATGGCGCCGTTCAGGCGGAAGCTGCCACCGAATTCGGATTTGAATCCAATCTCGTACGTCTCGGCTTTTTCTTCGTCAAAGGCCACCGGCACATTGCCCGGAGGCGCGTTGTTGTAGCGCTGATTGAACCCACCGCTCTTGAAGCCTTGAGACCAACTCACATACGTCATGAAAGCGTCCGTGAACTGGTACTGCACGCTCGCCGAACCTGTCGTTGAGTCGTACTTGTTCTCGAATGGCTGCAGCAGGATGTTGAGGCCGGGTCCAGCCACTCCGGGCGTGTTGTACTTTGTTGGGATCACCACGGGCGCACCCAGAGGTGTCGTCGTGAAGGACACGATCTTGAT
>JBJMWN010000219.1:0-8701 GCA_045810085.1 Povalibacter sp.
AACCGAAAACGTACCCGGACCGCTGACAGTCAAATGCATGTCGAGATTGTCATTGATCTTTTCGAACGCGCGCTGCAGGGCATCGATCGCGACGCGTTGTTGATCGGGATCGAACGCCGGCGCTTTCGTTTCGGCGATCAGTAAGGCCCGCTGTCCTGCAGCGTCGAACCACACATCGTAGAGCCGGTTCGGCTCATGCATCGGTTGCCACGACTGCACCAGCTTCAGAATCTCGAGCGTCGGATCGCGCGGCAGAATGGGTTCGAGCAATGTGCCGGCGGGCGATCCCAGATCGCGTATGCGTGCCTGGAGTTGCTCTCGCAGGAAATGCGCATCGAGTGCTTGCGAATCGAGTGTCGGTGAGAGCAGATATCGATACGCAAGCAACTCTTCAGGAATCGCATCGAGCGAAATTTCGCCGTTCGTGATCAGCCGGAATCGTTGATCTGTCGCGAGCGCCGCGACAAGTTCACGCGAAGCTTCCGCCAGATGCTCCGGTGTATCGCCATCGATGGCTGCCACCAGCACGCGCGAAGCAGGACCTTCGCCGATCTCTTCGAGCAGCAGACGCTGCTCAGGCGTGGTGGGATTCGGGAGAAACAATCGCAGATCGGTACCGACGACCAGATCCTTCTGCACGTACCAACCAAGTGCAGCGAGCACGGCGATCCACGCGAGGAATACAGATACGGCGCGACCATTCATGGGCAACACGCGAGTGGCGTCAGCCCAATGTTGTTTGCCTCGTACTTGGCTGCAGCGTGCCGACAGCGAGTGATCGATGCCGTCATCGACACTTGCGCTCCAGCCATTCACGCGTCAGCGGCTGCGGCAGTTCAGTGTGTGATGCGAGGCCCAACAGCATGACGCTGGCGCCTGCATCTTTGTTGATGATCCAGAAACACTGCGGCTGATCCGCATGGCCCTGGATATTCACGACGCTGACTCGCTTGCTAAAGCGTGGATCGCGAGGGGTGAGCGCGAGTTGCCATGCATCGTCGTTTCCACTGACGGAGATTTCGAAGCTGCGCTCGAGCACGGAATGATCGCCGGCGAGCATCGAGGAGAATGTGTTGAGCAGTCCCTGCAGCTCCGGTGAGCGGCGAATCGCGAAGCTGCGCTCCGGTTCGCCGGGCCTGCGAACTTTCACGGCGTCGCCACGAATTTCCGTGTCTTCGCGGTAAGGCGAGGTGACGTGTCGATCGAGGGTATCGGGACCTGCGTAGCCCAGGGTTCCCGAAACGATCACAGGTTCCTTCAACAGAGGAGAGAAGCGAATTTCCGTGAAGTCGATCGTGGCAGGCGCGGGTCGCGCCAGTCTTGAAATCAGCGTTTCAGCGGTGAGCGACTCACTCGCTGCGGCGCTCGTCCACGCCATCAGCAGCGCCAGGATCAGAGACAGGCTTTTCATGGGAAGCGAGGCTATCTTGCGAGTGCCAGAAGTCATAGAAGTTGAACCAATTGTAAGGGGCGTTGCGTGCATGATGTGCAAGTCGATCCGCATATCGCTGCACGATTTCCTTCACGGCGGCTTCACGCCGACCACGTTCAATGACCAGCGAATCGCTGAATCGTTCGAAGTAGAAATCGTACCGATTGCCACCGCGATACAGGCCGAAGCACAGCACCACCGGCACTTTCAGCGCTGAAGCCAGCATCCACGGACCGACTGGAAACGGAGCTTTACCCCCAAGGAACTCGACGTCGGCTGTCTGATTGCCGGGCCGGCCTCGATCGATCAGCAACGTCACCAGGGCTTTCTCATCAAGTGCTTCCTTGATGGCGAGCGCAGTCGTGGCGCCATCCTGCCGTGCGTTGATGATCGACGCGGCCAGCGCAGGATTGAGCACGCTCAGCACCGAGAATGTGGCCTGATTTTGCTCGATATCCATTACGACCCGAACTTTCACGTCTTCGCGCAGTTGAGCGAAAACTCGCAGCGCATCGAAGCTGCCGAGGTGTGATCCGAAGACCAGCACGCCGCGTTGCTGGTTCCAGGCGTTCCTCAGTTCATCCAATCCATGGTGGCGGATGTCGAACCGCTTGAATCGTTCGGACAGCAAAAATACGCGATCGAGAATCGTCGATGCGAACGAATGAAAATGACGCGCGACCTGCAGCAGCGATGCACGTCGACCCAGCATGCGCGTCAGATAATCGCGTGAAGCGCGCCGCTCGGGCCCGCGGCGGATCAAGTAATAGAGCGTGATCGGATAGAGCACCAGGCGGGCGGCGGTCCGACCACACATGAGCGCGAATCCGCGAAGCAGGCGCATACCGAAAGTGCTGCCACCTTCGGGGCGTTCCATCCATTTCGCTTTCACGCCGTCGGCTCCGACTTGGAGGTCGCTTCGATCGCAAGCGTCATCACACCCTGTGCAAGCACCGAGTCACCACGCAAAATCGTAAATCGCAGCTCACTACCCGTCAGCCGCAATTGTATGAGTGCGTCCTGCTCGGGTAGCAGTGGTTGCACGAACTTGGCTTGTGAAATGGCTCGCAGCTGAGTTGCAGGTCCCAGCCACTCGCGTGCGGCCTGCTGTACGTGATCCAGAAGGACCACACCGGGCACGATGGGATTGCCAGGAAAATGTCCGGGCAGCGACGGATGAGCAGACGCGATCCGCAAGTCGGCGGTGTGAGTGGACGCGTCGTGCATATCAGTCTGTGCGATCCCAGCTCAGCACGCGTGGGCTCGCGGCGATCGTACGCTTCAGGAAGTCGAAGAAATTCTTGTAGGGCTGTTGCGGGAAGCGACGACGTCGATACACGTACTCGCAGACAAAAAATCCAGCGATCAGCAGATAGCCGATGAGATTGGCGAAGAGTGCCCAATGTCGTTGGGCGACTACGAGTGGCGGCGTAATGCCGGCTGCGAAAAGAAGACCATCCTCGACTAGCAATGCGAGGACGAGATTGATCAGCGCAATGGTTCCGAGCAGAACAGACCAAGCGAGCGTAAGCGCGCGTGCATAGGGCCACACGTCAGGTTCGATCGGATCGTCGGGCGGATGGATCAGCTTCACGAACTGCGCGATCAGTGGAGTTTGCGATGAGCTCAATGTCATCCCGAACACCCAGGCGAGAAAGCCGGGAATCAGTACGGGCGGGATATACAACATGAGCAGATCGGCGGAGGAGTTCGACAGCCACCACAGAAGTGCGGCAATGACCGGCACCGCAAGCCACGCGCCCAGTGCGCCACGCCACAGCGCGGATGTCAGCACCGCGCCGGTGAGAACTGCCATTGCAACCAAAGTAAGCGGCGTGCTGTGCAGCTTCGCGGCAATGAATGCGGTGATGGGATACATCAGCGCAAACGCTGCGCTCACATAGCGGGCGAGATTCGACATCGGGGTTGAGATATGGCCGCTTGAGACGGGTGTCGTCTTGCGAGGCGGGCGAAGTCTAGCACGCGTGCCACGCGAGCCCTGCTGCGCGGTTCACATCCGCTAATGGCAGCATCGCTCGGAGTGCTATCGCTGGACGCGGCACAACGGGTATCTTGCGCATCTCCCACGATAAGAAGACGCCTGAAGGGGTGTGCATGCCTGTCAAGATCGCCGTCCTCAAAGAGACGCGGCCGAACGAACGACGCGTTGCCATGGTCCCCGCGGTGGCGGACAAGCTGATCAAGCTGGGCGCGCAGATTCAGATTCAGTCTGGTGCGGGTGATGCGGTGAAGCTGCCCGATTCGGCCTTCAAGAACGTCACCTTCATCCCCGATCCGATCGCGCTGGTCAGCGATGCGGACGTTGTCGTCGCAGTGCAGCCTCCTGATCTCAGCATCGTGAGAGCGATGCGCGAAGGCAGCATCCTGATTTCTTTCATCTACGCACACAAAGAAGCTGAGCTCACCCGGTTGCTGCGCGATCGGAAGATCACCTGCTTCGCCATGGAACTCGTCCCACGCATCACTCGCGCTCAGGCCATGGATGCACTTTCAAGCCAAGCCGCCCTCGCGGGTTATTACGCCGTGCTGATCGGGGCCACGAGCATCGCGCGCATGCTCCCAATGATGACGACTGCCGTGGGCTCGATTCGGCCGCAACGTGCACTCGTCATGGGTCTTGGTGTCGCCGGGCTTCAGGCGCTTGCCACGGCGCGCCGACTCGGCGCGATGACCGAAGGCTACGACGTGCGTCCTGAAACCAAAGAGCAGGCTGAATCTCTCGGTGCAAAGTTCGTGGACACCGGAGTGGATGCGCGAGGTGCGGGTGGTTACGCGCGCGAACTCACGCCGGAAGAGAAAGAGAAGATTGCAGCGGTCGTCACGAAGCACATCCAGCAAGCCGACATCATCATCACGACAGCGGCCATTCCCGGGCGGCCTTCACCGAAGCTGATCAGCAAGGCGCAAGTCGATGGCATGAAGGCAGGTAGCGTCATCGTGGATCTGGCGGCTGAAGGCGGCGGTAACTGCGAATACACCCAACCTGGCGAAACCGTGCAGGTCGGGCAGGTCACGATCGTCGGCCCGCTGAACGTTCCAAGCCTGCTGGGTGAACATGCGAGCGAGCTTTATTCCAAGAACCAGTACAACTTGATCGAGCTGTTTCTGAAGGACAAAGCCATTGCATTCGATTGGACCGACGAAGTCATTGCGAAAACCGCTCTGACGCATGCGGGCGAGATCAAGAACGAAGCGGCGAAGAAGGCCGTGGAACTCTAGAAAACTAGCCGCAAGAAAGCGCAAAGGTCACATGAACGAAGAGGCATGTGCACTTCGTTTGCTATGCGCTTTTTGCGTACCTCTGAATCTGCATCGATGAGGCAGCCATGGATCTGACGACGACACTGACCGGGTTTGTAGCGCTCTACATTTTCATGTTGGCCGCGTTTACCGGATACGAAATCATCGGGCGCGTGCCTGCGATTCTGCATACGCCACTCATGTCGGGTTCCAATTTCGTTCACGGCATCGTGGTTGTCGGTGCCATGTACGCGTTGCTGAATGCGACTTCCACCGTCGAGCAGGTCATCGGATTTATCGGTGTGCTGCTGGGTTCGGGAAACGCTGCCGGCGGCTATGTCGTGACAGAGCGCATGCTCGAGATGTTCAAGCCCAGCGACAAGAAAACAGCAAGCAAGAAGGCCTGAGCCATCCATGAATCTTCATCCGCAAGTCATCATCGACGCGAGCTACTTCGCCGCTGCGTTCCTGTTCATCTATGGATTGAAGCGTATGTCGTCTCCAGTGACGGCGCGTTCCGGCATCGTGGTCGCTGGCGTTGGCATGCTCGTCGCAACACTCGCGAGCTTTCTGTACGTCTTCGGAGTGACCCCTGCCGCGCAGCCGCTCCTCTCGACCAACCTTACGTTGGCCGCACTTGCACTCGCGATCGGCACGTTGTGGGCCTGGTGGAGCGGCAAACGCGTGGCCATGACGGCTATGCCGCAGATGGTTGCTCTCTACAACGGAATGGGAGGCGGTGCCGCGGCCGCCATTGCTGCTGTCGAGTTGCTACGCACGAGCGCGCAGCACGAGACGGTGCCATTGGTCGTCACCATCATCGGCGCGTTGATCGGATCGATCTCGCTTTCGGGTTCTCTGATCGCGTGGGCCAAGCTCGACGGCAAGATTAATGGGACCTGGCGCCTGAAAGGGCAGCAGGTGATCAACGGCGCGGTGTTCCTGTGGGCGCTCGGGTTGGGGCTCTTCATTGTGTTTGCCGAGCATGGACATGCCTCACCGCAGGTGGTGGCCGTGTTTTTCGCCGCCGCCCTGATCTTCGGTGTGCTCATGACCATGCCGATCGGCGGCGCCGACATGCCGGTCGTGATCTCGCTTTACAACGCGTTCACGGGTCTCGCCGTGGGTTTCGAAGGCTACGTCTTGCAGAACCCGGCGCTGATGATCGCCGGCATGGTGGTGGGTTCAGCGGGTACGTTGCTGACGCTGCTGATGGCGAAAGCCATGAATCGCAGCGTGTCCAACGTGATCTTCAGTAACTTCGGCGCGACCGGCGACGAGCAGCAAGGCGAGATCAAAGGCGCGATGAAAGCGGCCGAAGCAGGCGATGCAGCGGTGAACATGCGCTATGCGTCGAAGGTGATTTTCGCGCCGGGATATGGCCTGGCAGTCGCGCAGGCTCAGCACAAGCTCTATGAATTCGTGAAGCTTCTGACGGAAGCAGGCGTCGAGGTGAAGTTCGCGATTCATCCGGTTGCCGGTCGCATGCCCGGTCACATGAACGTGCTGCTCGCCGAAGCAGGCGTGCCTTACGACATGATTTACGACCTCGAAGACATCAATCAGGAGTTCAAGGAAGCTGACGTGGCCGTTGTCATCGGCGCGAACGACACGGTCAATCCCGCTGCGCGCACGAACAAATCGTCGCCCATCTACGGCATGCCGATCCTGAACGTCGATCAGGCCCGTCAGGTGTACGTGATCAAGCGTGGCCAGGGCAAAGGCTATTCAGGTGTCGAAAACGAGCTCTTCTTCGCCGATAACACCAACATGGTTTACGGCGACGCGCAGAAGGTCATGGTCGAGATGATCCAGGCGCTGAAGCAGCTGGAAGGCGGACATTGAAGAGGCCACTGGCTGCTGGCGACTGGCCGCTGGCACAGAGACTGATCGAAGCCGACTGCGTTGGAACTGTTCATATTCTGGCCAGCTGCGGGTGGCCAGCATCCGATCTCCGTTGCCTCTTTCCCACAGCTACGAGATTCCCCGTTGCACTTGAGCGACTTAGCCCCGTTGAATATTGATACAAGGCTCGCGTATCTTTGGGGCGTCGCTACTAAAGGCTGAGCCAAAGTACGGCCGGCCATGCCGTGTTGATCGAGTCGTGCACCACCCGTACAACTTGAATCAAGAGATCCTGCGCACTGACGTGTCAGGAATGCCCCTGGAATGGATTGATTACCGGGACGCGGTACGGCTTTATCACACGGAACAGGTGGCCTACACCTGCGGCACGCAGCTCTACCGCCTTTATGGCGGCACCAACGCACGATCCGGACGACGCACAGTTGTCGATGTGAACTCGATCATCGCGACGATCGGGCACACGCATAACCCGGGAAATCTGCGCCAGGACTACACGCCACCGCTGAACAACCAGACTTTGTTCAAGCGCGATGCGCATCTGTGCCTCTACTGCGGCCAACGTTTTCCATCGAATCAATTGTCGCGCGATCACGTGCGTCCATTGAGTCAGGGCGGCCGCGACAAGTGGACGAACGTGGTCACCGCGTGTCGTCGCTGCAATAACCTCAAAGCTTCGAAAACGCCTGAGCAGGCTGGCCTACAGCTGATCGCGGTGCCGTTCACACCGACTTACGCTGAGTACATTTATCTGAAGAGTCGTCGCGTTCTGGCCGACCAGATGGAGTATCTGCTCGCGCATTTTCCGCGCTCGAGTCCCTTGCACGCGCGGCTCAAGGAACACGGGATTCTTCAGTAGATTTCATCGCCCGGCGCGGTGTCAGATGGTGTAAGGTCCGCTGCCATCGCGGTCCAGAGATTCAAGGCGTTGTCTGCTGTCCCCGCACAAATCCCTTCTCGATATCCTTCGCCCGAAGCGCTGTATCTGATCGACGCGTCGATCTTCATCTTCCGCGCCTGGCATTCGGTCCCGAACACCGTCACAGATCTCGATGGCAATCCCGTGAATGCTTTGCACGGCTTCGCCCGATTTCTCGGTGATCTCATCGAGCAGGTGCGTCCACATCACATTGCGGTCGCATTCGATGAGAACGTGGTGACCTCTTTCCGGAATCGGCTCTATCCGCCTTACAAGGCGAATCGCGAGCCGGCACCCATCGAGCTCAAACGCCAATTCCTGCTTTGCAGGCAGCTGTGCGCATCGTTGGGGGTGGCTGCATTCGCAAGCGGCGAGCATGAGGCTGACGACATCGTGGGTACTCTCGCCACCCGCATGCGTGCCCAGGGCAAACAAGTCGTGATCGTGACCCGCGACAAAGACTTGTCGCAGCTCGTCCGCCCGGGCGATGAATATTGGGACTATCTCGACAACAAGCGATACGCGTATGGCGACATCGCGGAGCGCTTTGGCGTGCTGCCGGAGCGAATGGCGTGCTTTCTGGCCGTGATGGGCGATGCGGTCGACAATATTCCCGGTGTTCCCGGTGTCGGTCGTAAGACAGCCTCGTTCCTGTTCCAGCACTTCGAGTCGCTGGTACATCTCTACGACGATCTGGATCGAGTCTTGCGACTCAAACTGCGTAACGCCGGGTTTGTGTGCGGACAATTGCGCGACTACCGCGAGCCCGCCTTTCTCGCCCGACAGCTCACGGGTATTTCGTGCGACGTGCCCCTGGATGCGTCACTGGAATCGCTGCGGCGCCGAGCCCCGGATCTTGCCGCGTTGGATCGTTTCTACGATTCAGTCGGCTTTGGCCGCTTGCTGCGCAATCAAGCCGAGCGGATCGTCGGCTGATCATTTCTCGACGCACGCTCAGAAAACGAACACGCGCTTAGACTAGTCAACGGGCATGCTCAGGCTCCCGATCAAGGAGCGCTTATGTGGCATGGAATCGCCTGGACTACAGTTATGTCGCTGGTTTTTGCCAGCAATGCCCAATCCGACACCGCTGCACACGCCATTTACCGCTGCGAGACCTCTACCGGATTGGTCTTCTCCGATCGGCCCTGCAGTTCAGAAGCGCAGGTCTACACGCCCGACCTTAGTGGCGTAAGCATTGTGCAAACCGAAGTTCCACAACCAAC
>JBJMWN010000220.1:0-4304 GCA_045810085.1 Povalibacter sp.
GCTCATGCCTGTATATATAACCACCATCTGGTTTTCTATACAGGCGACATATGTCGGAACTCACACCCCGCCAGAGCGAAATCTTGAAACTCATTCAAGAAGCAGTAGCTGATTCAGGCATGCCACCTACGCGTGCCGAAATCGCAGAGGCGTTCGGCTTTAAGTCGCCCAATGCGGCTGAAGAACATTTGCGTGCCCTGCAGCGAAAAGGTGTGATCGATCTCATCCCCGGCGCTTCGCGCGGGATTCAGCTCAAAGATTCTCTTCGCGAGCAAATGGGTCTGCCTCTGATTGGTCGAGTTGCAGCAGGCAGGCCCATCCTCGCGGAGGAACATATCGAGGCCCGATATCAGATTGATCCGAAGATTTTTCAGCCGAAGGCGCATTACCTGTTGAAGGTGCGCGGGATGAGCATGAAAGACATCGGCATACTCGATGGTGATCTTGTTGCCGTTCATCGCACGCCGGATGTTCGGAGCCGGCAGATTGTTGTAGCGCGCCTCGATAACGAGGTGACGGTGAAGCGGTACAAGCAGGAAGGTAAAATCGTCTGGCTGCTGCCCGAGAACGAAGAGTTCGAGCCGATTCGCGTCGACCTCAAAGAACAGGCGCTCACCATTGAGGGCGTCGTGGTGGGCGTGCTACGTCAGGGGAAGACGAAAGGGATGTTTCAGTAATAGCAGCGTGCGCTCGATCGCGAGCAGCAGAATTTCAGATGTTGAGATCGGTTGGCGCACTGAGTCGATCGAACACGCGATCAGCGTCGTGGCCCGCCAGCGATGGATAGACCTGCTAACGCGAGCGAGATTTGCTGTTGGTGGAGGCCGCAAAAGACTCGACCGCTGCATTCGGAATTCGCGTGACCTCGGAATCAAACTCTAGCGATCAGAGCAGTCACTCGGGTCAGCGGAGTCATGTGTAGCCCAGTATTGCGAGTCGTCGATTGCGTATCGGTCGCGTGTCGCTATGTGCATTCACCGCACGAAACTCGCATTCAAAGTAGACAGCGAAGGGCGACGCCGCACTCTCTTTTCAACCGAGCGTTGAGAAGAAAACGGCCGCGATAAGCGGCCGCTTGGATTGGTGGAGGCGGCGGGAATCGAACCCGCGTCCGTAAGCACTACGCTACAAGATCTACATGCGTAGCCCATTCTTTGTATCTCGCCGCGCGCTACCCGAAGGGCAGGGAAGACGCGAAGCCAGCTTCAGCGCGTTTTAACGAGGCGGCCTGGAGCACACCGACTCGCGAGCTTGTGAGCGCGTCCCTCGATTCTGGATGCACAAGCACATACCAGGCGAGGGTTAGGCGGGATTAAGCCGCCAGAGCGTAGTTGTCGTCGTTTGCAACTATAAGTTTGTAAGCAGTTTTACGAGTTACTTACAACTCGGCATGCACCTGGAGTTTCGCCACCCACGTCGAAGCCGGTCGCCCCCAAGAACTCGACTAGTGTAGGGGCGGATCCGTGAATAACAAGAGCGGCCTTTGAACAGGCGTAAGACAGTTCTCGATTGAGGTCGAAAGGACGGATTGCGTGCTGCCTGACTGGAAGCGAGGTCTGAACACGTGAAGTGAGAGATGGCTTTCCAATGAGAACGGCTGAGCGGCTATCGTCCAACAGAACGCATCGAAGAACGCGCTAACGCCGCGGCTGACTCTCTTGCGGATAGTTCGGAAATACTCCCGGTTCAAAGAATGCCATCGATCGAGGTTGGCTCCATTCGGAAGCGTCATGAGCAACGCCGTGACCGAAACCGATTGTTTTCGCGCGAGCGAAGTAACCTGAGCGTCCAACCATAATCGTGCCAGTCGTGTCGTGAATGATGCTGAACCTGTCGCTCTCATGCCGATGACATCATGCGAACTCCGAGCCCGTGGATGAGCCAGCCGAACTCACATCATGCGGAAGGAATTTTGAGCCCTGCGTGGACATCTTTGGTGAGCTGACCGTATTGGCGCCAAGATCACGCCTTGGTCGCGCATACCATTGCGGTCGCATGGGAAGCTGCGGAAGCCTTGCAAGATGAAATCGGATTCAGAGTGTCGCCCGCGACTGAAGCTCTGGATCGCGTCGCTTGGAGCTCAAGGCCCATATGGCTGTCTATAAGCCAGAGGCTACTTCGAATGTTTCATCAGTCGCGACTTCTCGCGCTGCCAGTCTCGTTCTTTCGAAGTATCGCGCTTGTCGTGTTCCTTCTTGCCCTTGGCTAAGCCCAGCCGCAGTTTCGCGCGACCATTCTTCCAATAGAGCTCGAGCGGAATGAGTGTATATCCACGTCTCTCGACGGCGCCCACCAAGCGGTTCAGCTCTGCGCGATTCAGTAACAATTTTCGAGTGCGAATCGGGTCGGGAACGACATGCGTCGACGCAGTGGGCAGCGCAGAAATGTGCGCGCCAAAAAGATAAGCCTCAGTATCTTTGATGAAGACGTACGCTTCCTTCAGTTGAGCACGGCCGGCACGCAGGCTCTTCACTTCCCATCCCATCAATGCGAGCCCGGCTTCGTACGTCTCTTCGATGAAGTAGTCGTATCGAGCACGACGATTATCCGCGATGAGCGGATTGTCACTGGCTGCGGCTTTCTTTCCTTGTTTCGCGTTCATGAGGGCGCGGATTGTAGCGGGAAACGACTAACCGAGATGGAAGCAATTGCAATTGGGCAGTAGCATCTCGCACCCCATTCATCGGTGCCGATCATGCGTCAGGTCGAACGCAATGCCCTGGTTCCATACACGCCAGCTCAGATGTTCGCGCTAGTGCAGGACATCGAGAGTTATCCGAAGTTCGTGCCGTGGGTCAGTGCCGCTCAGGTTTTATCCCGAACTGAGAATGAAGTGATCGGTCAGTTGGAAATGGAGCGCTCTGGCTTGCGAGAGAAGTTCACAACTCGCAACGTGCTGAAGCCGCCGCATCAGATGGATCTGAAGCTGGTGGATGGTCCATTCAAGTTGCTGGAAGGGCGATGGTCATTCGATTCGATAGGCGACAAGGGCACACGGATCGGACTCGTCATTCGTTTCGAGTTCGCCAATCCAATGTTGTCGTTCATGCTGTCGAAAACGTTCGAAAAAAGTTGCGCGCAGCTCGTTGATGCTTTCGTTGCGCACGCTCGTTCTGTTTACGCCACGAAGACTTGAGATGCGCGTCCGAGTGGTCTACGCGGTTCCGGAGCAGCAGACACAGGTGAGTGTCGACTTGCAGGCCGGAGCGACAGTCGCAGATGCGGTCGCTCGAGCTGCACTCAGCGATCGATTCGTCGAATTGGCTGGTCAGGTTTCGACCTGTGCGATTTTCGGCAGGATCGTTGAGCCGACGCACGTGCTCAGTGAAGGTGATCGAATCGAAATCTTGCGTCCACTGCAGATTGATCCGAAGCAGAGCAGGCGCAAGGCAGCGGCAGGCTCAAAAGCGAGTTCTCGTGGTCGAAGTCAGTAAGTGCTGTCCAGCTTGCAGCCCGGGATCCGCATGCGTGCTGATCGCAGTGCTTAGCTCTTCGCTTCAGTCGGCGGATCAACAGAGGTCTTGTTCGTTCCGGCATCGGAGCGATCGATCTTTACGACTTTGTCTTCCTGGAAGAACACCGTGAATTGACGAGTGCCTTTCTGGTTGAGCCTCGCGAGATCGAAGTAGTACACGTAGTCCCATCGATCCGTCTGAAATGGATCAGCCACCATCGGCGTGCCAAGCAACGCGCGAACCTGCACACGAGTCATTCCAACCTGCACGCGATCCAGATCCTTCGTCTCGAGAAAGTTTCCCTGAAGAATCGATAGTCGGTACACGCAGCCTGAAGAGCAGAGCAGTACTGCGCCAAACAGCACCGTCAAAGCGGCGGTACGAAGATCTCGGATGCTCATGAACGACGCGTTCTCACTTCGATGGAGTAGAGTGGCTGGACAGGCTGCGGGATAATGCGGCCGGCATCATACTTTAAAAGCTTCCGGCGCCGCGCCTCAACCGACAGCCCGGAATTACCCGACGCCCGGGCTTTGCCAGGGAGAGTCCAATGCGAGAGGACGGGAACGTGGAAACCAATGATTTGCGTCGGGCCGGACTCAAAGTCACCTTGCCGCGCATCAAGATCCTGGAAATTCTGGGCACTGCAACGCCGCGACACATGAGCGCGGAGGACATCTACAAGCATTTGCTGGAATCCCATGAAGACATTGGGTTGGCCACTGTCTATCGAGTGCTGACTCAGTTCGAAGCGGCGGGCCTGGTGACTCGTCACCATTTTGAGGGCACGACCGCGGTATTCGAATTAAATGAAGGACAGCATCACGACCACATCGTTTGTCTTGACTG
>JBJMWN010000221.1:0-3410 GCA_045810085.1 Povalibacter sp.
TCCCACATGAGCGCTGTGACGAACGATAGTCATGTAGGTCCAGCAGCAACCGACTGGTTCGGTCATCCGCGCGGGCTCACGATTCTTTTTCTCACGGAGATGTGGGAGAAGTTTTCGTACTTCGGCATGCGCGCTTTGCTCGTTTACTACATGACAAAGGCGCTGTTGATTCCGCAGGCACAGGCGTCCTGGATCTATGGCACTTACACGGCATTCACCTATTTCACACCGATCATCGGCGGACTGATCGCCGATCGGCTGCTCGGTCGACGCAAGGCCGTCATCATCGGCGGTGCGATCATGGCGATCGGCCATTTCATGATGGCGTTCGAAACGCTTTTCTATCCCGCGCTCGCGTTGATCGGAATCGGCAACGGTTTGTTTCTGCCCAGTCTGCCCAGTCAGGTCCAGACGCTTTATGCACCGAGCGATCCGCGCGCCGCATCGGCTTACAGCGTGTACTACGTAGGGATCAATCTAGGCGGCGTACTCGCACCCTTGATCTGCGGAACGCTGGGTGAGCTGTTGGGTTGGCACTGGGGATTCGGTGCCGCCGGCGTCGGCATGTGTCTCGGACTCATCATCTATGTCGGTGGCAGTCGCTATCTTCCAAACAGCGTTGCTGAAGTGCAGCCGCGCGAAATCTCGTCATCGCAAGAGTCACGAGATTTCACCCGACGCATCGGGCTGCTGATTGCTGTCGTTCTGATGGTCGTCGTGTTTCGCGGCGCGTACGAACAGGTGGGCAACACCGTCGCGCTGTGGGCGGATGCAGATGTGGATCGAAGGATCGGCGCTGAGCGAATCATTCCAGCGACATGGTTCCAGGCACTGAATCCGTTGCTGGTGTTCGCCCTCACGCCGGGGTTACTGGCGCTGTGGCGTCATCGCGCGCGTGCGGGTCACGAGTTCGCACCCTTGCGACGAATGGCAACGGGTGCATGCATCGTGGCACTCGCCTATGCGCTGCTCGCAGTCGTCTCGCACTTCTCCATAGCAGCACACACATCCGCGCATTGGCTGTGGCTCGTGATGTTCTTCGTTGTCTATACCTGCGGTGAGTTGTGCATCCTGCCGGTCGGCCTTGCACTATTCGGTCAACTCGCACCGCGCTCACTCGCCGCAACCATGATTTCACTTTGGTTCTCCGCAAGCTTTGCGGGCAACCTGCTGGCCGGTTCGCTCGGTGCACTCTGGAGCAGCTGGACCAGCGCCACGTTCTTCCTTGTGATCGCGGCGGTCGCGTTGTTGGCGGCGAGCTTGCTGCTATGGGTCGATCGACCGACGCGCAAGTTGCTTCGGCCCGAAGCCTGACGTTCGGCTGAAGCCGAACCCACAAAAATCCGAGATCGCCTTCTTCTCTCCCTGTGGGTTCGACTTCAGTCGAACATTCTTCGCTCGCCTCAGCGACGAACCGAGCGATCGCGTCGACGAAGCGTGCTGCATGCCGCCTCCATGTGTATGAGTCCCTCAGTTGTTCATCCGGCTACCGTCTGGACGTTGTCAAACGATGGAGCCTGCAGGATAGTGCGGCGATCCTCGCGAGGATCTCCCGATGAAACAAGAATCGCGCGTTGATCTCGGCAGGCTCGATCGCCGGGCGTTCATGCAGGCTGCGGCCGCGATGGGCGCGACTTTGGCTTGGGGCGGCATTGCCAACGCCGCGCAGCGGTGGACACCGCGACCAGATCTTTATCCGGAGGGTGTCGCTTCCGGAGATCCTGATTCACAGAGCGTTGTGCTTTGGACACGTCGGCCTTTCGACGGGCGTGATCGCGCGATCCTCACTGCCGAAATTGCGCGCGATCCGGATTTCAAAGAACTCATCGCCTCGGTCCAGGCGCCTGTTGTAGCCGAAGCAGATTGGACGTGTCGCGTCCTTGCAGCCGGCCTGCAACCTGCGAGCGTGTATTGGTACCGATTCATCGATGAAAGCGGTAACGGAAGTCGCATCGGTCGCACGATCACGGCGCCCGCGGCTGATGATTCACGCTCCGTGAAGTTCGCGTTTGTTTCCTGCCAAAGCGTGAATGAGGGCTCCCAGCACGCCTATCGCAAGATGATCTTCGAAGATGAGCGAGCACCGGCCGATCAGCGCCTCGGGTTCGTTTTGCATCTCGGCGACTTCATCTACGAAGTGGTCGAATATCCGGATGAAGTGCAGCATCGCTACGATCGAACCGTGTTCGATATTGGTCGCGTGCCCGATGCACGCAAGGTACGCAATTTCCATGTGCCGACCACGCTTGGCGGCTATCGCATGGTCTATCGCGCTCACATTCACGATCCGGACATTCAGGACGCACGCGCTCACTTTCCATTTATCTGTATCGGCGACAACCATGAGTTCTCATGGCAAGGCTGGCAGAGTTTCATTAAGTACGAAGGAAAAGCAGAGCCTGCACAGGCGCTGCGCGTAGCAGCGAATCAAGCCTGGTGGGAATACATTCCTTCGCGCGTACGTAAAGCCTCTGGTGCGGATCTGTTGCGTTTCGACCCGCCGAAAGTTGTGAATAAACCCATCGAACATTTCGATGATCATGGGTTTGGCGATGAGCCGAACAATCGCACGGCGCTCGCGAGCATGACGGCTTACCGAGCGCTTCGTTATGGTCGGCATGTCGATCTGCTGATCACCGACATGCACAGCTATATGATGGAAGATCCCACCGGGCGTCCCGAAGCCGAAGCATTTCAGTCCGACGCCTTTCCCAATTTTTTTCCACAGGAGATTGGGGAGCTGCTGGATGCGGGTCGTGAGTTCAACGGAGGTCGAGCGCCGCAGAAGATTGCGTTCGGCGATCAGGCTATCCCGAACTTTCGGAAAGACGAACCTGCTTTCACGTTGCTTGGGCGTGAACAGAAGGCTTGGTTCAAAAAGTCACTCACCTCATCGAAAGCCACCTGGAAGATCTGGGCAGCAAGCAATGGCACCATGGATTGGCGCGCTGATCCGCAGAATCTACCGGCAGGTTTGACCGAACCGTGGCGCGGCACAGGCTACGCATCTTTCGGCGGCGGCGATCTGAGCGGTTCATATCGTGAACGAGCGGAGCTTTACGATCTGGTCCGCGACAACAAGATCGACGGCTTCGTTACCGTTTCGGGAGATCGTCACAGTTTCTGGGCAGGCTATGCCGCGAAAGCGTTGCCTCCCGCCACATTTCAGCCGGTCGGACTTTCATTCATCACCGGCTCGATCTCCGCGCCTGGTTTGGTCGAAGCCGTCGAACACAATTTTCCAAAGGACCATCCTTTGCGGCCGCTTTATCTGGCCGATCGCACCGGTGCCAAACCAGAGGCCACAATCAATCTCACGCTCAAGCGCGGTGTTCGCAGTGCAATCGAGTATGCGCATTCAGGTGACATCGAGAAGGCGCGCACGCTGACCAACCCTGACTTGTCGCCGC
>JBJMWN010000222.1:0-3124 GCA_045810085.1 Povalibacter sp.
CAATTCGAGGGCTTGGTTTCACGACCGGTGCGAACCCATTCACCGGACTCGCGACGTCTCAGCATCAGGAAGATTTTCCAGATCAGAAAGCCCGGTGCGCGCGCGAGATCGAGCAACCCGCGCAATCCGATGCCACTCAGCTGCCAGCCACGCAGCACGTAGAGCACAAGACTCACAACGCACGCCACGCCGAGCCACAACCACGCGATAAATGCCGGATTCCACCAACACGCAAGCGCTGCAGCGACGATGAGCGCAATCGCATTCAACGCCACATACGAAAGTGGCAGCACGAGCAAGTCAGCCGCGAGATCGAAGCACACTGCGCTGTGCTTCTTGAACGATGCTGCGAGCAACGGCAGCGTCTTGGTGCGGATCAACTGGAAGCGTCCATCCTCCCAACGCTGACGCTGCTTTCTCGCCACCTGCTCGCCCGAGACCATGTCCGCATCGGAGTGTGCTTCGTCGGCGTACCACACGCGCACGCCTGCCAACCCGAGGTCGATGCCGTATTCCAGATCTTCCGTCAGCGAGAAGGCGCGATACGGAACCTGTTCGAGCAACTTGTGCGTGACGCACCAGCCGTTGCCACGCACGCCGCAGGAGACACGCAGGTGCTCGCGTGCACGAGACCGCACGATGTGGAAAGCGCCCTTCGCGATGGTGATCAGTCGAGTCCGCCACGAGGCATTCGGATTCAGTACGCCATAGTGAGCCTGCACGGCCATCGCGCCCTGCTCGAGACGGGATGCGAAAGCTTGCAAGAGGTTGGAGGACACTTCGGCGTCAGCGTCGACCACGAGAACTGCGTCCGCCCACTTCTTGGCGCGACTGGAAGTGAACGCGTAATCGAGTGCATAGCCCTTACCACGATGCGTCGTGTCATGACGCTCGAGCACTTCCGCGCCCGCTTCACGCGCAATCGATGCGGTCGTGTCAGTGCAGTTATCAGCGACAACAAGCACGCGGAACCGATCGGCAGGCCAGTCCACTGCGCGCAGACTCTTCACCGTGCGCTGAATGATCGAAGCTTCGTTGTGAGCTGGAACGATGAGATCGAAGCGCAACGTTTGCGAGGAACGCGGCGGAAGTTTGTTGCGAGCAGATAGGAGCGTCGCGAGCAACAGGTATGCGCATGAGAGCACGGCTGGAACGGCCAGTCCGAACAACAGCACATTCACCAGAAGGGTCATCTACGGAGCCTCTAACGTACGGCAACAGACGAATCAGCAGTCGCGACGAGCGGGATCTGCACACCCCGAACGTGAAGAAACACAGCGAGCAGTGCTTCCTGCTTCATCGAACATTGGAGCTGCGCCCGAACCGTGAGCTCGAGCATCAGATAAAGAGTCGGTCAGAGCAGCGACTCGCGCCGCAGTCTGAAGGAGCGACTTTGGGGGCGCAAGGCGCCCATTGGGACGAATGCGCACTGCGTCACACAGAAAATGTGCGCGTGCTTCGAATTCTGAGAAGCCGTGTTTTGGGGCTAAAACAAAACGCGGCGGCGCGTGTGGAACGTAAGTCTTTCCGACACGAGCCGCCGCCTCTTAATCACTCATCAGGGATGATTGACCATCCATGCTTTGAAGGCCACGCCATAGCCATCCGTCGGAGTACCCGACGCGTCCTTGATCAGATTGGCAGAGGACTCGCCCCAGGCGTTCCAGCCCCAACCGACGACCGACACGTTGTGTGAGTCCGCCCAAGGCAGCAGCACTCCGAGGAACGGTGCGCTCGTCGTGCCGTTCACGCTGCGATCGCCGGTCTCTCCAATGATGATGGGATACCCGGCATTCAGTACGGCCTGTGCCCAATCGTAGGAAACCGCACCGAGACCTGGCTGCGTGTACTGCGATGTGCCGAACGCTGCGCCGTAGTACGGATAGGCATGCCACGACATCGCGAGCTGGCCGGCCGGATCGTTTGGCTTGTACGCGACCCACTGGCTGAAGTCCTGCGCCCAGCTAATGCCGGCCGCCATCACGACGTTGTTAGCTCCGGTTGCGCGAACCGCATTGAGCATCGCCTGCATACCGGCAGTTGCGTACTGTTCGTTCTTCGTCTGATTGGATGCGTAATAGAAGTTGCTGATGCCGCCATCACGCAGTGCCTTCCACTTGTCCGCTGCGCTCGACACGCCAGCGAAATTGTCGAAGTACGGCTCGTTGTAGAGATCGAAGATCACATTCGGATAGCCTTTAAAATCCGTCGCGACTGCGCTCCAGTAGGCGATGGAATTGTCGGCGTCTGCCATCTGTTGCTGCGTCGCTGAGATAGAGCACGTCTGCACTTTGGCCGAGTGACCGGTAACCGTGCCCTTCGGCGCGTTCTTGTGCATATCGAGGATCACATACATGCCGCGTGCGGTTGCTGCATCGACAACCTGCTTGACGACTGCACGATACTTTGATGCCGGATCCGTGAGACGTGCCGAGCCATCGGCCAGGTTGTAGCAGGTCTGACCGAGATAGCTGTTCGAATTCAGCGGCACGCGAATCGTGTTCGCGCCCCATGCCCTGATGGCGTCGAGGTTTGGATTCTGGCCACCCCAATAGTCGCTGCCGTTCGCGGAGGTGATCTGAATCGGCCAGAACTCGAGCGCCGCTGTATTCACTCCGCGCAGCTGCAACAGGTTGCCTTTAGCATCGACGAGGTGATTGCCCTGCACGCGCACTGCAACTGAGCTGCTCGAACTGGCGCTCCCTGTGATGTTCACGGTTCCATTGGTCGTGCCGAGTGTCGCGCCACCAGAGGTTTGCGAGAGAGCGACCGTGAAGGACTTGGTGCCAGTAAAGGGACTCGCGTTGCTGACAGGAACTGAGAATGTCTTGCTTGCAGATTCACTCGCAGCCCAATTGAGCGTGCCCGAGATCGCGGTGAATTCCTTGCCACTTACCGCAGTACCGTTGCTGGTCGCGTACTGCACGCTGACCGCGCCGCTCGTACCACCCGTTCTGTTGACCGTGACGTTGACGGCACCCGCGCTCTGCGCGACGGAGTAATTCGCGGATGACAATCCGAGCGCTCCTGCGCTGCTCGTGCTGCCCCCACCATTGATCGTGACTGTGGCTGCCGCAGGCGCTGACATGCTTGCTCCGCTGACGCCGGAGAGTGCTACTGTGAA
>JBJMWN010000223.1:0-16329 GCA_045810085.1 Povalibacter sp.
CGCTCCACCGTGCGTAACAATTTCGCCAACGAGAGCGGCTTCTCCACGAAATCGAAGGCGCCAAGTCGGGTTGCCTCGACTGCTGTCTCGACAGTGCCGTGTCCAGACATCATCACCACCGGACAGCTCGATCCGTTCGTCTGCGTCCATTCACGTAGCAGCGTGATGCCGTCGGTATCGGGCATCCAGATATCGAGCAGTACCAGGTCAGGGTCGTGCTGTGCTCGACGCGAGCGGGCTTCTGCTGCGTCAGCGGCAACGTCGACTTCGTAGCCTTCGTCCGCAAGAATTTCCTTCAGCAGCCCACGGATCTCGGATTCATCATCGACCACCAATATTCGCGCTGCACTCATGCTCGTTCCCTCCGCGGACCCGCACGACGTTCACGAAGCGGGCCGGCAGGGCGCGACGTCGCGATCAGCGGCAATTCGATACGCACCCGAGCTCCCCCGGTGCGAACGTTGTCCGCCTCGATCGATCCCCCATGTTCCTCGACGATCTTTTTCACGATTGCAAGCCCCAGGCCTGTGCCTTTGGATTTAGTTGTCACGTACGGATCGAACACCTGGCCGATGACGTCCGGCCTGAACCCCGGACCATTATCCTCGACAATGATTTCGGCGGCACTTACGGGATGTGCGCCGTCTTTCTCGAGCAGTCTCGTTTCTACGCGGACACTCGCGTTCGGCGTTCCTTCAAGCGCCTCCAGCGAGTTCGAGAGCAAGTTATGGATGATCTGGCGCAGGCGTCCACGATCCGCCTGAATCTCGGTAAGGGCGGGATCGAGCTTGATATCCAACTGACGCTTCGGTCCCTGCGAGCGATAGAGCTCCGCCACTTCTGTAATCAGCTGATTGGGATCGAACCTGGAAACGTCCATCTCCGGCGCACGCGCGTATTCACTGAACGCGTTCACCATCTCTTTCATCGCCTCAACCTGCTGCACGATAGTGTGTGTCGCACGATCCAGCACCTGCGCCTGCGTCTCATTGAGCGAACTGAGCAATTTATGCCGCATGCGCTCTGCCGAAAGTTGAATCGGCGTGAGCGGGTTCTTAATTTCGTGGGCAAGACGGCGTGCAACTTCACCCCAAGCCGCATCTCGCTGGGCCTGCAGCAGTGCCGTGATGTCATCGAACACGATCACATAGCCGCCGGGCACCAGATCCTCTCCTGACAACGTGGTACAGGCGCACATGAGTACTCGACGAGTGCTCTCGCCTTGCAGGACCAACTGCTCGCGCCAGTCGGTCTCTCCTGAATCCAGATGCGCAGTGCATGTATTCGCAAACTGAGTGAACAGAGCACTACCTGCAGACGCAGCGACCAGAGGCTGGCCCACGCAGCCTTCGATGTCGACGTTCAGAATGGCGGCAGCCGCTTGATTGAGCGTGCGAATCGTTCGGTCAGGCTCCACTGAAATCACACCTGTGGACAGACGAGCCAAGATCACTGCGAGATTGGTTCGTTCCGCCTCGACGGCTTGCTGACTGCGGCGCGCTTCCTCGCGGCTGCGCGCCAGGCGCTTGGTCATGTCATTGAACGAATGCACCAGGATTCCCATTTCGTCGTGAGATGTGAGTGGCAGCCGCATGTCCAGATCGCCTTTCGCTACCGCGCGCGTGCCTGCCACCAGGTCCTGGATCGGTCGAACCAACCGTCGCGCTGACCAGAATGCGCCATAAAGGGCCGCAAACAGCGACAGCAGCAAGACCAGAGTCAGGGTAAGTGTGAAGCTGTCCTTGAGCGGTTCGCGCAACCGCGCTTTCTCGCCATATCGCTGATAAGCGGACTCAACTGTGTCCGCCAACTCGCCTAAACGCCGCTCAATCGCATAAGTTGCTAAAAGTATCCGAGGCTCTTCGCCGGGCCGGGTTCGGGGGACCTGCACGGCCGTTCTGACCAGATAACCACCTCCGGCCTGAGGATCGAGCGTCACGTACGGCCGTCCCTGCCGCACCTGCATGATCAGCTCTTCGCTGGCTGCCTGCGGAACGATTTCGCCGATCCGCTCTGAGCTCGCGGCCAGGATTCGGCTGTTGCTCGCCAGCAGAGTGACATCCTGCGCCTCATTCCGCTGCCGTAACTCATCCAGCAAGGCGACCGGATCGCCGCTCTCGTGTGCCAGTTCGAGCGCCATATCGCTGGTTCGGTCGCGATCTTCACGCATGCGCAGATCGAGCGCGGCGCGTGACAGCGTAAGCGCGTCTTCCAGGCCCGCACGTATTTCGACGTGGAACCAGCTGTCGATGCCACGGTTCAGGAACATCACCGAGAAATAGAACACGAGCAGCAGCGGCACCATCGCAAGCGTCGCCGACATCCACACCATGCGCGCTTCGAGACGCGATCCGACGACGCGCTTGCGCCAGTCGCGCATGAGCTGAGTGAGTCGCCCGCCGATCAGAATGAGCAGCACCAGCAGACCAGCGACATTCACGCCCAGAATGAATGGATGCAGGTCACTGAAGTTGGCGGACTGCTGAACGGTCTGCGCCATCATCAACAGAGCCGCGACCCAGAGACCCGAGCCGATCAGCACCAGCACTGAGACGAGGATGCGCTTCATGATTGTGGCGACCAGGTGTACCACTCTGTGGTCTGGCGCCAATCGCGCGACCAGAACACGATGAAGCGCAACGCGTCAGGCATGGTGTGCACGTCCAGATGGGCACGCAGACTGAGTTCGTGCCTGGCGTCGGGAACGATCAGTGCCTGGTCGAGGATCGGAAGATTTGTAAGCACGCGCAGCGAATCGAGTGCCGCGTCGAGAGTTGCGTAGGAGACCTGCTCGCCGCTGTTCACATTGCGCAATAAATAGCGTTCGCTCAGCGCGTGATAAACGAGCTCATAGCGCTGCTGCAACGTAGCGACGTTTTCATCAAGCCAGAATTTGCGTGAGCGATGCAGCACGATGTCGAGATCGAGCGTGAGTGGCGCGCCTTCGCGAACCGCTTCGCGTGCGCCGTCAGGCAACTCGAAAACCAAAGTCGCGTTAAGTAGATAGACGCCTTCGGCCGGCTCCACGTAAGCCGAACGGATTTCAAAATGCTGCTCGTCCTGCGCCCAGACAGCCCGGCAAGTCAGCAGCAGAATCAGCGACCACAACGCTGGGAGCCATGCCGATGGAACACGAGCAGCGTGCTCCTTCGCATTGGACCTGTGTAACCCAGCGTTTCCCAACTGACCTCATCCTTCTGACTTTTCAAGGCACGCATAATAGAAGCCATCCATGCCGGCTGTCCCTGTGGCTATCGCCAGTCCCTGCGTGCCGCGCTCCGGCGGAGCGATTTCCAACTTCGCGACTTGCAAACTGGGCTCGGTGACATCGCGCGCATCCGGTGTGCGTGTCAGGAAGGAGCTGACTACCCCCGACGTCTCGACGCGAAGAATCGAACAGCTCGCGTACACCAGCCGGCCGCCTGGGCGCAGCAACTGCCAGGCCGCTGTGAGCAACTCGAACTGACGTTGCGCAAGCACTGGGATGTCCTCCGCACGTCGCAACAGCTTGATGTCCGGATGTCGCCGAATGACGCCAGTCGCAGAGCACGGCACGTCGAGCAGAATGCGATCAAAAGGTCTTCCGTCCCACCAACTCGTCGGCTCAGCTGCATCACCTTCGATGACCTTGGCGTTAAGACCGAGCCGATCGAGATTCTGTTGCACACGGACGAGTCGTTCGTTGGACACATCGAC
Source organism: Povalibacter sp. (assembly GCA_045810085.1). Classification (GTDB taxonomy): domain Bacteria; phylum Pseudomonadota; class Gammaproteobacteria; order Steroidobacterales; family Steroidobacteraceae; genus Steroidobacter. The sequence goes on from JBJMWN010000223.1 coordinate 3,697, forward strand.
CGCCACGAGTTCCCGTACGTTCGGCTGCAATTCAAGGATGTGACAGGTCTTACCTCCTGGAGCAGCACACGCATCCAGCACACGATGGCCAGGCTGGACGTTCAGCAAAGGCGCAGCGAGCTGGGCCGCTGCATCCTGAACCGAGATCAGTCCCTCGGCGAAACCTGGCAACTCGTGAACATCCACTGCTCTGCTCAGCATGAGCGCACAGTCATCGTCACGACTCGCACTGACTTCCAGACCGGCTGATTCGAGCTTCAGACGGTAGTCAGCGCCAGTCACCCGACGGCGGTTGACGCGCAGCCAGAACGGTGGACGTTCATTGTTTGCAGCAAGAATGCGTTCCTTCTCTGCCGGCCAATCGGCTTCGAGAGCGCGAACGAACCAGGATGGATGCGATGTGCGAATCGCCAGATTGCGATCGAGATTGGCACCGAGCGTTGCCCCATCGCGCTGGCAGCGCCGCAGCACCGCATTGACGAGGCCCGCCGCGCGAGGTTGCTTCAACAATCGTGTTGCGCTGACGGTCTCATCAACCGCAGCGTGGGCCGGCACTTCGGAATACAGGAGTTGGCACAGACCGACAATGCACAGCGCGTGGATCTCTGGGCTCAACGGCTGCTTCGGCTTGGCCAACAACAAGGCCAGCAAAGCGTCGAGTCGGATGTACCAGCGAATGCTGTCGTAACAAAGGGAGCGCAACAGACCGCGTTCCTGGCTACTCGCGCTGTGGTCCGCTGCGAGAAGCGCATCGAGCGAACGACCCTCGTGCGCAACCTGCGCGACGATCCGGGCAGCGCGCGCGCGGACTTGAGCAGAGCGACTCACGCGAGCACAGCCCCGACGATGCGATGTGCATTCAAGAACTCTGCGGCACTCACCGCTTTGCGCCCGGCGAGTTGCACGCGCGTGAGATTCAAAATCCCCGACCCGGTCGCAACTCGAATGCCTTTTGCATCACCAGCAACCACAGTGCCAGGAACCTGCGCGCTGACCTCGGCAAGCGGGTGCGCTTCCCAGATTCGCAACTGCTGTGCGTCGTATTGAGTTTGCGCAACTGGCCAGGGATTGAACGCACGAACCTGACGATCCAGCTCGACAGCACACTTACGCCAATCGATGAGTGCTTCCTCTTTACGAATTTTGGCTGCGTACGTAGCGCCTTCTTGAGGTTGCTCTCTCGGCTGAATGCTTCCCGCAAGCAAACCTTCCAGCGCGTCCACGACTGCCCGTGCGCCCATGAGCGCAAGACGATCGTGCAAAGAGCCTGATGTATCGGTGTTCTCGATAGGCGTCGTGCATTCGAGCAACATCGGCCCCGTGTCCAGACCCGCATCCATCTGCATGATCGTGATGCCTGTCTGTACATCGCCTGCCAGCAGCGCGCGGTGAATGGGTGCGGCTCCGCGCCAGCGCGGCAGGATCGATCCATGAATGTTGATACAGCCCATCGGCGGAACATCCAATACCGCTTGCGGAAGTATCAATCCATACGCCACGACGACCATCACGTCTGCGCCCCACGAAGCGAGACGCTCCACTGCGCTCGCGTTGCGCAAAGTGGCAGGCTGCTCCACGGGAATCGAATGCCTCAGAGCCGCTTGCTTGACTGCACTCATCGTCAACTGCTGACCACGACCCGCTGGACGATCAGGCTGGGTGTAGACAGCGACGACGCGATGCTCGGAGGCGACCAATGCCTCCAACGCCGGCACCGAGAACTCAGGGGTGCCAGCGAAAATAATGGAAAGTGATTTCAAGCGTATCCGTCCGCCCGGCGCATCGGCTCCTGCCGACGTTTGCCGACGCGTTTTGATCAGATGGCGGGTGTCTTCACACGTGCGCGCGCCGCCGGCGCTTCTTCGCGGCGTTCTTTTTCCAGCTTCTTGCGAATTCGTGTGCGCTTGAGCTCAGACAGGTAGTCGACGAAGAGCTTGCCGTCCAGATGATCCATTTCATGCTGAATGCACACAGCGAGCAGTCCTTCGGCATCGAACTCGATTTGCCTGCCTTTGCGATCGAGCGTCCGAACCCGAATCCGCTCCGCGCGCGCGACCTTGTCATAGATGCCTGGAACAGACAGGCAGCCCTCTTCCATCTCCTCCATGCCTTCGCGCGCCAGGATCTCTGGATTGATCAGCACGACGGGCTCGTCATGCGACTCACTGACATCGATCACGATCACGCGCTTGTGAACGTTCACCTGCGTGGCCGCGAGACCAATTCCAGGTGCCGCATACATGGTGTGGAACATGTCGTCGATGAGCGTGCGAAGTGCGTCGTCCACTTCGGTGACCGGCTGGGCACGGGTACGCAGGCGAGGGTCCGGAAACTCAAGAATGGGAAGTAATGCCATGTCAGTTCACCTGCGTTCGCTCAAGCTCGTAACTTACGAAAGACAGCTTCGTCGATGTGGTTCCAAGGCCTCAATTTCAACAGGAGTGAGAACCACGTCGCGAGCCTGAATCCCATTTGTACATTCGCTGCAATGATGCTGCTAAAGTTCTTAGCAACGTTGAACTTAATGTCGGTTTACAGGGGGACTTTCGATACCGGACTTCTGCAGTTTGCGAGCCTCAGACACGCGAGAAAATTCGCCTTCTCTGACTCCTGCACTGCGATGGCGAGCGGTACCTGAAAGATCTCCAAGCGGTGTCCGGCAACGCGTCCCTGACGCGCTGCAACAGCAGCCCCGACGCACTCGTCGCTATGCCTTTCCTTAACGGAATTATAGGGCCCGAGCGATGAGTCCGGCAGGGGATCTCGAGTTCTTGCAATGGAGCGTGTTCGGCGCATGAAGACTGCGACTTCGCAAATTCGCCCTGCGTTACTGCTGGGTGCTATGGCCTGTCTGACGATCGCGGCAGGCTCCATTCCCGCCACTTCGTCGGCGCAGGATTCCTCTCGGACCATCGCGACGGGCAGTCAGATCCCGATCAGCCCGGATGCTCCCGATCAGTACGTCGTGAAGCCCGGCGACACGCTTTGGGATATCTCCAAGGTGTACCTGCGCGATGCGTGGTACTGGCCCGAGATCTGGTACCTGAACCCGCAGGTCGCAAATCCGCACCTGATCTATCCGGGCGACGTGTTGAAGCTCATCTATGTAGACGGTCAGCCTCGCCTGACGGTCGCTGAGCGTGCGCAAGGGGGCGACGGCTCTACTCGCCTTTCACCTCAGGTTCGTCGTGAGCCTCTGAGCCGCGCCATTACCTCAATCCCCTACGACGTCATTGCTGGCTTCGCTGGCCGCCCGGTGCTTCTCGACGCTGACCAGGTTGCTGATGCGCCTTACGTCGTGGCCTTGCGAGACGGCCACATGATCGGCGCGGCGGGCAACGAGATTTACGCACGCGGTATCGAAGATGCAGCCGTGGACACTCGCTACAACGTGGTCCATGTGGATGCGAAGCTGCGCGATCCTGAGAGCAACGACGTTCTCGGCTACACCGGCATTTACGTCGGCTCAGGCCCAGTCGCCACAGCAGGGGATCCCGCCAAGCTCGTCCTTACGAGCGCAGAGCGCGAAGCGTTGCAAGGCGACAAGCTCTTCCCAGAAGCGACGGACGTGAAGACCGACTTCGTGCCTCATGCGCCGGCATCTGAGGTAGATGCGATGGTGATCGCGGTCAGAGATCTCACGGTCATGGGCCAGTACCAGCTGGTTGCATTGAATCGCGGATCGGACGCGGGCCTGGAACCTGGCCACATTCTGCGCATCGATCAGCGCGGCGGCGTGGTCCGAGACAAGTACAGAAAGGGCGGCCTGGCTGCTCACACCACGGCCGTACTCGGCGGTGGTTCGAAGGTGCAGTTGCCCGATGAACAGATCGGTCAGGTGATGGTGTTCAACACCACGCCGAAGATGAGCTACGCGCTGGTGATGGAGTCGACACACGAAATTCGACAAGGCGACGCCGCACGTAACCCCTGATCTATTCGGGATACCGCATCAGCTCAAGTTTTGCACAAGCGATTTCTGAACTAATCGATTCGATACTCATCCGCGCGGGTGCCCTGGCAGTGGGTAAATTCAGCTCATGGAAGAGCTCACTGCCTGGCTCACGCTAGCCCGCGTTCCCGGATTCCATGGATGTGATCTCTCTGCTTTGCTTGAGCACTTCCCTGACGTCTCTGCCCTCGTAAGCGCGACACCTGCAGCGTTGAGTGAGGCCGGCGCGAATACGAAGTTCGCCCAAGCCCTGCGGCTTCCTCGACATGATTCCCTCGGGACTGATCTTAAGTGGCTCGAGCGAGATCACCATCACCTGGTGACTTGGGGTTCTGCCGACTATCCGCCCCTGCTTGCACAAGTCGCCGATGCCCCACTAGCACTGTTCGTGCGAGGCAATTCCGCAGTGCTTTCCATGCCGCAACTCGCCATTGTCGGGGCTCGCAATCCCACGGCTTCAGGAAGCGAAACAGCCTTTGAGTTCGCAGAACACCTTGCTAGCTGCGGACTGACCATTACCAGTGGCCTTGCGAATGGAATCGATGCTGCGAGTCATCGGGGCGCACTTGCCGGCAACGGCACTACGATCGCTGTCTGCGGGACCGGCCTGGATGTCATTTATCCCAAGGCCAATGAAGCTCTCGCTGCAGAGATCGCCGAAAGAGGCGCTCTGATCAGCGAGTTCCCGCTCGGCACACCAGCGGCAAAGCAAAACTTCCCGCGCAGGAATCGGGTGATCAGCGGCCTTGCGGTGGGCACCTTGGTGGTCGAAGCCGCCATTCAGAGCGGATCGCTCATCACAGCTCGACTGGCTGCCGACCAAGGCCGGGAAGTCTTTGCGATTCCAGGCTCAATCCATAACCCGCTCGCCCGTGGCTGTCATCGTTTGATCCGACAGGGAGCGAAGCTCGTCGAGACGGCTGATGACATATTCGAGGAACTCACTGCGCTCATCGGGGTACTGCGTACGCCGACAACAGCTCCAGACTTGAAGATTGCTGCGAGCGCCCAGAGAAAGGTTGCAGCAACAAAGGCTTCCGCCCGCCCATTGGACAAAGGGTATGAAATCCTGTTAGATGCGCTCGGCTTCGAGCCGACCGGCGTGGACCTTCTGGTCGTGCGTACCGGGCTCAGGGCCGACGAGGTGGCGTCCATGTTGCTGATCCTCGAATTGGAGGGTCACATCAGCGCCCATCCCGGCGGTCTCTATGTCCGCGCACACCCAAGGCAGTGAAATGAAGGAAAGCGTTCTCGATATTCTCATTTACCTCTTCGAGAATTACTTCGACGCCGATATCGAGTCTGCTCCCGAACCCGACCGCGACACCCTCAAGGATGAATTGGAACGAGCTGGATTTTCCGAACGCGAAGTCGACCGGGCGCTCGAGTGGCTCGAACAATTGTCGGCAGACCCTCAGCGCGTGGTCGCCATGCCGACTTCACGTGCGATCCGAATCTTTGACCCGCGCGAGCAAGCTCGCCTCGACACAGATTGTCGCGGGTACATTCTGTATCTCGAGAACATCGGGATTTTGAATGCGGTCCAGCGCGAGCTGGTGATCGATCGCCTGCTGGCGCTCGATGCACGTCAGATCGATATTGAGCAAGTTAAGTGGGTGGTGCTGATGGTACTTTTCAGCCAGCCCGGCCAGGAGAGCGCCTACCTGCGCATGGAAGATCTCGTGTTCGACAACCGGTTGGACGCGGTCCACTGATCCGCCGCCGGCCAGAGAAGTATTGACACGCCGCGGCCCACCGCGGTTTCTTTTTTTATGGACCAGAAGAATCTCGTCATCGTCGAATCGCCTGCAAAGGCGAAGACCATCAAGAAATACCTCGGGAATAATTTCGAGGTCTTGGCCTCCTATGGCCACGTGCGTGACCTCGTACCGAAGGAAGGCGCGGTCGATCCGAAGCACAAGTTCGCGATGCGATATCAGATTCTGGAGAAGAACGAAAAGCACGTGCAGGCCATTGCTCGTGCATTGAAAAAAGCCACCTCTTTGTATCTTGCTACGGACCCTGATCGCGAGGGCGAAGCGATCTCCTGGCATCTGACAGAGTTGCTCAAGGACCTGAAGGCGCTCGATGGCAAGGACGTGAAGCGAGTCGTGTTCTACGAGATCACGCGGAATGCGATTCGAGAAGCCATACAGCAGCCTCGCGAGATCTCGCAAGATCTCGTGAATGCTCAGCAGGCGCGTCGCGCACTCGACTATCTCGTCGGTTTCAATCTTTCGCCACTGCTGTGGAAGAAAGCCGGTTTGCCAGGCGCTTCAGCGGGGCGTGTGCAGAGCCCCGCACTACGCATGATCTGCGAACGTGAAGCAGAGATCGCCAAGTTCATTCCCCGCGAGTATTGGACGATCGACGCCGATGCAGAGAAAGCTCCACAGCAATTCCCCGCACGGTTGATCGAGTACCGCGGTGACAAGGTCGAACAGTTCACGGTGACCAACGAGAGTCAGGCCACCGATGTGCGCGCGAATATCGAGAGCGCAGCTAGTGGCAGTCTCACCGTTGCGAACATCGATCGTAAGCAGCGCAAGCGCAATCCCTCTCCGCCTTTCACGACGTCGACGTTGCAACAGGAAGCCGCGCGCAAGCTCGGGTTCGGCGCACAGCGCACAATGCGCACCGCACAGCAGCTATATGAAGGCGTCGACTTTGGCGAAGGCGCCGTCGGTCTCATCACTTACATGCGTACCGACTCGGTGAACCTGGCGGCTGAAGCCGTGAATGAAATGCGACAGGTGATCGAGCGGTTGTACGGCAAAGACTCCGTTCCGGAAACACCACGTGTCTACAAGACCAAATCCAAGAACGCGCAGGAAGCGCACGAAGCGATCCGTCCGACTTCGGCATCGCTGACGCCGGAGAAGCTGGAAGGAAAAATCGATGCAGACCAGCTCAAGCTCTACAGCCTGATCTGGAAGCGTGCTGTCGCGAGCCAGATGGAACCTGCTGTGTACGATACCGTGGCCGTGGATCTGGTCCCTGGCAAGAGCCCGAAGCGCGAAGGCGCCGCCGCTGTACTACGCGCCAACGGGTCAACGCTGATAAAGGCAGGCTACATCGCTGTCTATAAAGAAGGCATGGACGACGCGAGCGATGACGACAACGATCGCATTCTGCCGGCGATGGAAGTTGGCGATCAGCTGAAGCTGCTTGGACTTCGTCCCGAACAGCATTTCACTGAGCCACCGCCCCGCTTCTCTGAAGCGAGTCTCGTCAAGGCGCTCGAAGAGTACGGCATCGGTAGGCCCTCGACTTACGCGAGCATCATTCAAACGCTCACGAGCAAGAAGTATGCGGAGCTGATTAACAAGCGCTTCGTGCCGACAGATCTCGGTAAGATCGTGAACAAGTTTCTGACCCGCAACTTCGAGCACTACGTCGACTATGGCTTCACGGCCAAGATGGAAGACGACCTCGATGAGATTGCTGATGGCAAAGAAGAGTGGGTGCCCGTCCTCGATCGATTCTGGAAAGACTTCAAGAATCAGGTCGACTTCGTGGACAAATCTGTCACGCGCGACGATGTCTCCGAAGCACGTGAGCTCGGCATGGATCCTGTGACGGGCAAACCGATCTCCGTGCGATACGGAAAGTACGGCCCATTCGTTCAGCTCGGCACGAAGAACGACGAGGAAAAACCTAAGTTCGCGAGTCTGCGTCCGCATCAACGCATGGACAGCCTGGTGTTGGCCGAGGCGCTTGAGTTGTTCAAGCTGCCACGAACGGTTGGGCACATGCCGGATGGCAAGCCCATCAAAGTCGCCATCGGACGATTCGGGCCTTACGTTCAGTATGGCGAGAAGAAGTACGCATCGATCAAGGACGACGATCCGTACACGGTCGAGCTGCCGCGTGCGATGGAGTTGATTCGACAGAAAGAAGAACTCGATGCGAATCGGATCATTCTCGATTTCGCCGATGCGGGCATCCAGGTATTGAATGGTCGTTATGGTCCGTACATCACCGATCGTGCGAAGAACGCGAAGATCCCGAAGGATCGCGAACCTCGCACGCTCACGCTCGATGAATGCAAAGAGTTGCTGGCAACTGCACCTGTCCGTCGCGGTCGTTTCGGTGCGCAGAAGGTTGCAGCTAAAAAGGAAAGTGCTCCACCGGTAGCGAAAGCGCCGGCCAAGCAAAGCGCTCCGATAAAAGCTGCAGCTAAGACCGCGAAGAAAGCGGCTTCCGCGAAAAGTGCGGCGGTCGTAGCGACACCTGCTAAAGCCGCAACGAAGAAAGCAAAAACCAAGAAGGCGAGCAAGTAAGCGGAGCTGCTATGGCGGACAGCGTTGCGAATGCCGATGCTGTGCTGGCTTATCTGCGCGGGCTTCAGGATCGCATTTCCACTGAGCTCGAGCGCGTGGATGGTGGAGCGCAGTTCCGACGCGATGCGTGGACGCGAGTGGAAGGCGGCGGCGGCGAAAGCCGTGTGCTCCGCAACGGCACGATATTCGAGCAAGCCGGCGTCAACTTCTCCTACGTCACGGGCACTCAGCTCCCCCCCTCTGCAACTGCTCAACGTCCTGAGCTCGCAGGCGCTGCATGGGTCGCGATGGGCGTATCGCTCGTTATCCATCCCCTGAATCCGTACATCCCGACGACACACGCTAACGTTCGTTTCTTTTCTGCGTCCGGCCCGAAGGGTTCGACATGGTGGTTCGGTGGCGGATTCGATCTCACACCGTACTATCCGTTCGATGAAGACGTGCTGCATTGGCATCGTACTGCGCAGAAGGCATGCGCGGACTTTGGCGATGAGGTCTATACCCAGCACAAGCAATGGTGCGATCGCTACTTTTTCCTCAAGCATCGCAACGAGACGCGCGGTGTCGGCGGACTTTTCTTCGATGATTTGAACGAATGGGGATTCGAGCGCTGCTTCGCCTATCAACGCAGCGTGGGAGATCACTTTCTCGAGGCGTACTTGCCAATCGTTGCGCGACGCCGCGATCTGCCGTGGACCGAACAGCAGCGCGAGTTTCAGTTGTATCGCCGCGGACGCTATGTCGAATTCAATCTGGTATACGACCGCGGCACTTCATTTGGTCTGCAATCAGGTGGCCGCACTGAATCCATCCTGATGTCGCTGCCTCCTTTAGTTCGATGGGAGTACGACTGGCATCCGCAGCCTGACTCACCGGAAGCTCGCCTCTATGCGGATTACCTGCGCCCCCGCGACTGGTTGATCGAGCTCACCTGAACTCAGCCCTGCGTTAAAGAACCTGTCGTGTTGCGCAACTGAATTCACGCAACACGCGTTCGCAGAGATGGAAATCGCGCTCGCTGCAATCACCGCAATGAAATCGCCCGGATCATATTCGTCATCTCCCGCTGACGCATCTGAGACCCGAATCGAGCACTGACGTTTCATGAATTATCGCCACGCCTTCCATGCCGGCAACTTCGCGGACGTGCACAAGCACGTCGTGCTGCTGGCCATTCTGTCGCGCTTGATGCGCAAACCCACACCGCTGTTCTTTCTGGACACACATGCCGGACCTGGACTCTACGATTTGCAATCGGATGAGGCGAGCCGCAGCGATGAGTGGCGCGACGGCATTGGACGATTACATGGTGTCACACCGGCCACAGAGGATTTGAAAAGCTATCTTGCCGCAGCCTCAGCGGCAGCGGAGAAAACCACCCGACAGTTCCGAACGTATGCCGGCTCACCTGTGCTCGCGCTTAACAGTTTGCGAGCGATTGATCGAGTCGTTCTCGTCGAGCAGTTGCCCATGGAAGCTCGTGCGCTGGAAAAAGCGCTGCCGCGACGCCGCGGGGTCAGCGTGATCAATGGTGATGGTTACGCTTCGCTCAAAGCGTATTTGCCGCCGAAAGAGAATCGCGGTCTGGTACTGATCGATCCGCCGTATGAAGCAGAAGATGAATTCGAGAAGGTGGAGACTGCGCTCAAGTTCGGCCTGACGCGCTGGCCCAACGGCGTATTCGCAGCGTGGTATCCGATCAAAGCTGAAGGCGAAGCACACCGATTCCACAACAAGCTGCAGCAATCCGACCTGCGCAAACTGATGATCGTGGAATTCAACATCCGACCGGCTGATTCTCCCCTGGGCCTGAACGGATCCGGAATGCTGATCGCGAATCCACCGTGGCAGCTCGATGAAGCACTTCGCGAAGCATTGAATGAGTTGCTCAGGATTCTGGCACCTGAGAAGACGGGCAATGTCAGGATCGAATGGCTGGTAGGGGAATAGGAGCCTCGCCGGCCGCAGCACCGCGACAGCGACGCGAGTCAGAACAGAATCGTCATCTCTTCTGGGCCAGCGCCTTACATTCCTTATGCCTGAAGCAGGTTGTCAGATGATCGTTCACGAGACCGGTCGCCTGCATATGCGCATAAATAATCGTGCTGCCGACGAATCGGAAACCGCGCTTCTTCAGATCCTTGCTGATGGCATCGGACTCGGGGCTCGTCGCGGGCACCTTCTCGTGCAATCGAATGTTGTTCTGAATGGGCTTGCCGCCGACGAAGCTCCACAGGTGATCCGCGAACGATCCCTGCTGCTCGCGAAAATCGAGAAAGGCTTTCGCGTTGCTGATCGTGGATTCGATCTTGAGTCTGTTGCGCACGATGCCTGCGTCGTTCATCAGCCGGGTCAGATCGCGTTTGCCAAAGCGTGCGATTTTCTCGGCATCGAAGCCAGCGAAGGCTTTGCGATATCCCTCGCGCTTATTCAGGATCGTTGACCACGACAGTCCGGCCTGAGCGCCTTCGAGGATCAGAAATTCGAACTGAGTTCGATCGTCCCATGCGGGCACGCCCCACTCAGTATCGTGATAACGGATATACAGCTCGTTGCCCGAGAGTGACCAGGTACAGCGTTTCGGTTCTTTTGCCATGGGACGCAAGTCTACTGGCTGCCGCTCACGGGTACAGGCTCCACAGACAAAGAGAGCGCTTTCCCGCGTCGTGCGGAGCAAGGCAACGCGCTAGACTTCTGCGCATCTTGCTGGAGCCCGAAGCTGCTATGTCTGACCGAGAAACTGGCGAATTTCCACGCACGCGTCTGCGCCGGATGCGTTTCGATGCGTTCTCACGACGTCTCATGCGTGAGACGACGCTCAGCGCGGACAACTTGATCTATCCGATGTTCGTGATCGAGGGCACAGGTCGGCGTGAAGCCGTGGCCAGCATGCCCGATGTCGAGCGCGTGACGATCGATGAACTGGTGCGTGAAGGTGAAGAACTCATGCGGCTCGGCATCCCGGCAGTCGCTCTGTTTCCGGTCACGCCGAGTAACGCGAAGAGCCTGACCGCCGAAGAAGCGTGGAACCCCGAAGGTCTTGCACAGCGTGCCGTGCGCGCTCTCAAGAAAGCGGTTCCTGAACTGGGGATTATCACCGACGTTGCCCTGGATCCATTCACGACGCATGGTCAGGACGGCATCGTCGATGACACGGGCTATGTGCTCAACGATGTCACGGTCGAGGCTCTCGTGAAGCAGGCGCTGTCTCATGCAACAGCAGGTGCGGATATCGTGGCGCCGAGCGACATGATGGACGGTCGCATCGGCGCGATTCGTGAAGCGCTTGAACTGGAAGGACACACCAACACACGCATTCTTGCCTACTCCGCCAAGTACGCATCGAACTTCTATGGACCGTTTCGCGATGCCGTCGGATCAGCGGGCAATCTCGGCAAAGGCAACAAGCACAACTATCAGATGGATCCAGCGAACTCGAACGAGGCGCTGCGAGAAGTTGCGCTGGATCTGCAGGAAGGTGCCGACATGATTATGGTGAAGCCTGCACTGCCCTATCTGGACATCGTGCGGCGCGTGAAGCAGACCTATGGTGCTCCAACGTTTGCGTATCAGGTGAGTGGCGAGTACGCGATGCTGATGGCCGCCATTCGCAACGGCTGGCTCGATGAACGCGGTGCAATCATGGAAGCGCTGCTCTCGATCCGTCGCGCCGGAGCGGACGGAATTCTGACTTACTTCGCCAAACGAGTTGCAACGTGGATCAAGGACGGCAAGTGATCAGAGGCGAAGTGACGTCAGCATCACAGTTGCAGTCGAGCGTCTGTGGCATACAGCGCGGATGAGTACTGTCACTCCCGATCGCTACGCCGTCGTCGGCTTTCCCATCAAGCACAGCTGGTCGCCGTTCATCCACGGCATGTTCGCGAAGCAAACGAATCAGGCACTGACGTACTCGCGCCTCGAGATCACACCCGAAAACTTCCAGACCGAAGTCTCAGCGTTCTTTGACGAAGGCGGCAAAGGACTGAACGTCACCGTGCCGCACAAACAAGCGGCCTGTTTGATCGCGCGCTACAAAACGCCCCGTGCGGAAATCGCAGGTGCCGTGAACACGCTAGTCCTTCAAGATGACTCCTTGCTGGGCGACAACACGGACGGCGCAGGTCTGCTCACCGATCTGACTCGCAATCTCTCGATGGCTATCGAAGGCACTCGCATTCTGCTGCTGGGCGCAGGTGGCGCTGCTCGCGGAGTACTCGGACCTTTGCTCGGTGCGTCTCCCGATTATGTGGAGATCGCCAATCGCGACGGCAATCGCGCTCTGCAACTCGCGGAAGAATTCAGATTGCTCGGTAGCGTGAAAGGTGCCGGCTTCGATGCCATCACTACGACTGGAACGTTCGATCTGATCCTCAATGCGACTTCGGCCAGTCTGCA
>JBJMWN010000224.1:0-9243 GCA_045810085.1 Povalibacter sp.
GGCGAACCGTTGTCTGGCCGTATCGATCCACCTGAAGGGGCATTGTTTGCGGGCGTGATGCTCGGTGAGCCACAGGACCGCTGGGTTCTAGCGTCCGACGCGGGTTACGGTTTTGTGGTGAAACTCGAAGAACTCTATTCGCGCAACAAGGCGGGCAAGGCCGTGTTGAAGGTGCCGGAAGGTTCGGGCGTGCTGGCGCCGACTGCGGTACCCGCGACTGACGATGCGCTGCTATGCGCGGTGAGTAGCGATGGAAAGCTGCTCGTGTTCCCAGTCAAGGATCTGCCAGAGCTGCCCCGCGGCAAGGGCAACAAGATTTTCGGTATCTCTTCGAAGAAACTCGAAACGCGCGAGGAATTCCTCGCTGCCATCGCGGTAGTCGCGCCAACGCAAAACCTGATCGTGCGCTCCGGTGAACGCAAGATGACGCTGAAATTCTCCGAGCTGAAGGACTATCGCGGCGAGCGCGCTCAGCGTGGCGCCGTGCTGCCTCGCGGCTGGCGCAAGGTCGAGCGTCTGGACGTCGAGGGCTGAGGGACGAGAGTAACCACGTAGAACACAAAGATCACAAAGGGTATCGATCCCTTTGAACGACTTTTGTGTTCTATCCGTTCTATGTGATCTTTGTGGTTACTCCGGGATTTCTTACCCCATCACGACCTGTTCGGGTTCGTTGACGAAGTAGCCCTGGATGAACTCGATGCCGAGCTGCCACAGCACGGCCATGGTGTTCGCGTCTTCCACACGCTCGGCGATCGTGCTGATCTTGCGCGAGCGAGCCTGATCCACGAACTCGCGGACGCGTTGCTGCAGTTTCGGATCCACGGCCAAACCCTGCATCAGCGTGCCATCGACCTTCACGTAGTTGGCGGGAAGGTGCGCGAGCAAGCGCTGTGGATCGCGGCCAGTGCCAAAGTGCTCGAGTGCAAACAGGAAACCCGCCTTGCGCAAGCCTGTTGCGAGTTCGGTCGTATCGCCGAGATATTCTGTCGCAGCCTGTTCGCTGATCTGGAACACGATGTGCGCAGGATCAATACGTGACGCCTTGAGCTGATTCGCAAGCCAATGCAGCAGCGACTTGTCGCGCACTGAATCTTTAGACAGACGCACGAATAGCTGCTCGACTTTGCGGCTTGCGCAGAACGACATCGCGGCACCGATGACCCACCGGTCGATGTTCTTCATCAGATCGTTGCGCTCGGCGGCCGCCATGAATTCAGACGGCAAGAGTTCCTGACCTTGTTCATCGATCATGCGGACCAGCACGTCGAACATGCCGCGGTCTTCACCGAGGAGGCTCGCGATCGGCTGCTGCATGAGGCGGAAGCGATTTTCCATGAGTGCCGCCTTGATGCGGCGAACCCAGATCTCATCCGCTGCCTGCTGGCGCGTGTCTTCTTCCAGGTGATCGACGAGCTGCACGCGATTGCCGCCCGCTTGCTGCGCGCTGCGTCTCGCGGTGATTGCATCGGCGAGTGAAACACTTGCATCCGGCGTGCGTGGATCGATCATGCCGATGCCGATCGAGCAGGTGCAAGAAATCTGTTTGTCACCGATCCGCAGCACCTGGCCTGCGACCTTGCGAACCAGATTGTTCGCCCACGTCTCGATGTCTCGCGTCGTGCCTCGCTCCATCAGCAATACGAAGGAGCCATCGCCGAAGCGACCGATCAGATCATTCGGCTGGCGGACTTCGTTGATGAGACCGGCGAACTGGCCGATGAAGTCTTCGAAGTTGATATGGCCGACATCATCGGTCAGTGCGACCAATTGATCGGGCTCGATGCACACCAGCTGGCGAACGCCCGCTTTGATCGGTTGCGCCAGTGACTCGCGCAACCATTGCACGAAGAACTTGCGTTGCAGCGTTCCCGTTGCAGCGTCGCGCTCCAGGGCATCGTTGAGCTGCGCATCCAGCTCACCGCCTGACGCTCGCTTCTGTGACGCGATGGAGAGTCGCACCGCAGGCTCCCCATCGAATTCGACCGTCGTGAGTTCCATCTCGAGCGAAACACTCGTGTTGTCACTCAGCAGTGCAGGGGCGCGAAGCGAATGATCGGACCATTTGCCCTGCAGGCATGCGACCAGTGCGCCCTTGATGGCTGCGTGAGCCGAAGGATCGAACGCATCCATGAGTGGTGTGCCCACGAGGGAATCAGCCTCGGGATAGCCATACAGGTCGAGCCATGCTGGGTTGACGTCTACGAGGATGCCTTCCTGAACGTGAGCAATCGCATCCGCCGAGCCCGTCATGAATGATTTGAGCTGATCGCGATACTCTCGCGCGGAGTTCAGCGTGTTGCTGAGCGCACGAGCCTGACGGTGCGCTTCGAGCTCTCGCTTCACGACGGCCTGCAAGCGAATCGGATTCTTCAGTGTCAGGACGTCGCGTGCACCTTGCTGCATGGCTGCAGCCAGAATGTCTTCATCGACCTGATCGCGCGCAATGAGAACTGGAACGTCGGAAGCGAACTGCGCTGCGACACTCATCACTTTGGCTGTATCGGCCGCGTCCGGACCTACGAAGGCGATCACCATGTGCGGTGCGATCTGCTGAAGTGCATCGGCAAGATCGTTGAGTTCGCGAATCCAATTACAACGCACTGCATGACCTGCATTGCGCAGCATGCTGTTGATGGCTTCGACGTTGTCCTGATGGCGGGTCAGAACGATCATCGGAACGGCGGCCTGTTCAGCCATGAGGACCCTCAATCATTGAGCACGGCGGAACGGGAGTTCCGGCAATTTGACGGCATTCTCTCAGTAACCCTGCATTGCGAACGTGACGGGCGTCTTGGATGGCGCGCCGGGCATTTCCCGTACCAATCGAGGCACCAGATATCCGGGCAGCACGGCCATGAGTTCTGCATGCAGCTGCAATGCGGTGCTGTCGTCGACTTCGAAATGTGCTGCGCCCTGAACGCGGTCGAGCAGGTGCAGGTAATAGGGCAGCACGCCGCTTCGGATCAGTGCTTCGCTGAGCGCGGAAAGTGCGGCGACCGTGTCATTGATATCGGCCAGGAGTACCGATTGATTGAGCAGGGTGGCTCCGCAGTCAGCCAGACGGCGACATGCATCACGCACGTCCTCATCTAGTTCATTGGCATGGTTGGCGTGAATGACGATCACCTTTTGTAAGCGCACGTCCGACAGCCACTTCACCAGTCCGGAGTCTACTCGTTCAGGCAAGACCACTGGATAGCGGGTGTGAATTCGCAATCGCTCGACATGCGGAACCGAAGCTAAGGCCGCTGTGAGCTCAGCGAGCCTACGATCACTCAGGCTCAATGGATCTCCGCCACTCAAGATGACTTCGCGAATCGAGCTGTCAGCGGCAATAGCTTCGATAGCCGACTGCCACTCGCTTGCGAGCAGCGAATGCTCGCCATAGGGGAAGTGTCGGCGGAAGCAGTATCGACAATGCACCGCACACGCGCCGGTCGCCACGATCAGTGCACGACCGTGATACTTGTGAAGTACGCCCGCTCCGGCGCGACTGGCCATGTCGCCCACTGGATCGACAGAGAATCCGTCTGCAACGACATTCTCAGCCTCAAGTGGAAGGACTTGCAGCAATAGGGGATCGCGCGGATCGGATCTGCGCATGCGCTTTACGAAACCGCGCGGCACTCTCAGTCGGAATGAGGAATCAGTGAGAATCTTCGCGGGGAGTTGCTCGGGATCCAGATCGAGAATCCGGCAAAGCTCGAGCGGATCGGTAATCGCATCGGCCAGCGCTTGTTGCCAGCGCGGTCGGGCGAAAAGAGGTTGGAGCTGGCCTGCGGTAGAGCTTGCGGCTATCATCTGCGCCCTTTTGAACGGCACCCTTTAAGCGAGTGGGCGCCTGAGATCGGTGAGAACGGGAGCTCGACAGGTCGAGCGGTATCACACGATTTTCGCAGATTTCGCTGAGCAGCAGGACTCCCCGAGCATCTCTTTGCGCAGCAAGCAGATTCAGCTCGCCATCTTCACGACAGACCGGACGACGCATACATGGGCAGCATTTCCACGAACGAATTCAAATCGGGCGTCAAGATCATTCTCGAAAACGATCCTTATTCGATCGTCGAGAATGAGATGGTGAAACCGGGTAAGGGTCAGGCCTTCAACCGGGTGCGTGTGCGCAATCTGAAAACGGGTCGTGTCATTGAACGCACGTTCAAATCAGGCGACACCGTAGAGAGCGCTGACGTTGTCGAGGCGGATATGCAGTACCTCTATGCCGACGGCGAGTTCTGGCATTTCATGGTGCCGGACACTTTCGAGCAGTACACCGCAGGCAAGGAAGCGGTGGGCGATACGATGAAATGGCTGAAAGACGGCATGGAATGCGTCGTGATGCTGTGGAACGGCGTGCCACTCAACGTGACCGCGCCAGCTCACGTCGAACTGAAGATCGTCAAGTCGGATCCAGGCGTGCGCGGCGATACGGCAACCGGCGGCGGCAAACCCGCTGAGCTGGAGACGGGTGCTGTGGTGCGAGTGCCGTTGTTCATCAACGAAGGCGAACTGATTCGCGTCGATACGCGCACGGGCGAATACATCGCACGCGCCAAAGGCTGATCACAGGCTCAATGTTGGGAAGCCAGAGATTCAGATCGAACTCTGGCTGCCAGGTCTGTTCACGATTTCTCGCAAAAGTACCGCGACAACTTCTTCCAGTCCCGCCTGATCTTCCTCATCGAATCGCGCCAGCGACGGGCTGTCGATATCGAGAACGCCGAGCAATTCACCGTTGCTGATCATCGGCACGACGATTTCCGAGTTAGATGCGGAGTCACAAGCAATGTGGCCCGGGAACTCGTGCACATTCGTTACGAGCACCGTTTCGCGTCGTTGTGCAGCGGTTCCGCAAACGCCTTTGCCGATTGCGATGCGTACGCAAGCAGGCTTGCCTTGGAACGGTCCGACCACCAGTTCGCCTTCCTTGAGCAGATAGAACCCGGCCCAGTTCAGATCGGGCAGCGAGTGGAACAAGAGTGCCGAGGTGTTTGCCAGATTGGCGATGAAGTCCGCTTCGCCCGCGACGATTGATTTCAACTCGCGTGCGATTTCCGCATAGAGCTTCGGCTTCTGAAGAGACGTATCGATGGAAGTTGTCTGCATGGTGTTCTCGAGTCAGGACCATCAGAAATTCAGAACATCAGGCCCGCTCGAAGGGAAAGGCAATGACCTGCTCGATGTGCTTTGCCCCGATGGCGCACATGACGAGTCGGTCGAAGCCGAGTGCCACCCCAGAGCATTCGGGCAACCCATACTCGAGCGATGTGAGGAAGTTTTCATCTATTGGCATCGACGGCAGTCCACGCGCGGCGCGACTATCGAGATCCTGCTTGAATCGCGCGCGCTGCTCATCAGCATTACCGAGTTCATGAAAGCCGTTCGCGAGTTCGATTCCTTGAAGATAGGCCTCGAATCGCGAGGCTACTGCGCCTCGCGTGCGTGCCAGCGCAGCTTGTGATGCCGGATAGTCGTAGATGAACGTCATGCGATCGTGCCCCAACTGTGGGCCGACCAGCGTGCTCATGATCAGATCCAGACAGGCATCGTGATCGTTTTTAATCGATCCAGGCACTTCGATGCCGGCGCTTTCCAGCCTTGCAACCAGCACCGGTGCCGGATCCTCGAAGGCATCCACACCTGCGTGCAGTTGCATGGCCTCGCGATAGGTCAGGCGTTCTGAGCGATCGAAGTGATGCGCTTCGGGCAGCATCGCACTGATCAGCCTTTCCACGTCCGACATCAGTGCGTGATGATCGATTCCCAGGCGATACCATTCGATGAGCGTGAACTCGGGATTGTGAAAGCGCCCGGATTCGCCGTCGCGATACACGCGGCAGATCTGCCAGATATCTGCGCATCCAGCGGCGAGCAAACGCTTCATCGGATACTCAGGCGACGTATGCAGAAAACTGCGACGGTGCAGCGCTGTGGCTTCGACGCTTGCGAGATGTATGTCAGTGACCGCTGCGGCACTGAGCGTAGGCGTTTCCACTTCCAGCGCTCGAGTCGCGATGAAGTACTCGCGAGCCGCGCGCAGCATCGCAGCACGCACTTCAAGCGTCGCTATTGACGCAGTGGGCTTCCAGTTCATGATCACCGCGCTCCAGCCCGAGCGATTGCTTGCCCGAGCTTCACTTTCACTTCGGCTTTGAAGCCAGTGGCCCATTCAACTCTGTTGCGCTCGAACAGCAGTACAACAGTGGATCCCATGTTGAAGCGTCCTAATTCTTCGCCCTTTGCAAACTCGCGTCCCGTGCCTTGAGCGATTGCAAGCGCTTGCTTGCGCGATCGCGGCGGGGGATTGATTTCACCGCAGTGCACAGTCGCCATACTTCCGACGAACAGCGCACCCACGAGGATCAGCGCACACCGCCCGAACGCAGTCTCGAACTCGCAGATCACTCGTTCATTGCGAGCGAACAGTCGCGGCACCGCCCGCGCCGTCGCGGCGTTCACGCTGAACAAATCACCCGGCACGTACACGGTGCTCAACAAACGGCCGCCTACCGGCATGTGAATACGATGGTAGTTGTACGGTGCAAGGTAGATGCATGCGAACGAACCATCGCGATAAACATCGGCTGCCGCTCGATTGCCTGCAAGCAGTTCGAGCGTCGAGTAGTACTGGCCCTTGGCCTGAATGATCGAGCCTTCGCTGATCGTACCGCGCTGGCTCAACGTGCCATCCACCGGGCTCACGATCAAATCAACGCTGGGGTCGATTGGTCTGACGCCATCGCGCAGCGCTCGCGTGAAGAAGTCGTTGAAGCTTCGATACGCAAACGGATCCGACTGCACGGCTTCGGCCATGTTCACGTCGTAGCCTTTCAAGAAAGTTGCGATGGTCAGACGGCGAATGGCAGGCGATTCGATTCGCATGAATCGATAGATCACACGCGAGAGCAGATGCTTGGGCAGAACGTATTGGAGGCCGGCGAACAGACGATCTCCGAAAGTCGCCGGCGTATAGCTGTCAGGAACGTGGTCAGTCATGCGTGAATCAGCTGGCGTCGACGATGCGTCGATAATCATCGGCGATGACGTTGGCGACGTGAGGTGTCGAGAACAATGCGTGCATGGCGCCTTGCGGATCGATCAGAAAAATCGCTGCGGAGTGATCGACGGAGTAATCGCCGTTCTCTGTCGGTGTGATCGCAACGGGAACACCCAGCGCACGTGTGAACTCATCGATCGATTGCTGCGTGCCCGTCACGCCCGTGAAATTCGGGCTGAAGAATTTCACGTAGGAAGCCAGTTGCGGAGGCGTATCGCGCTTGGGATCGACCGAGACAAACACGACCTGCGGGCGTTGTGCCTCAGGCATTTTTGCCAAAGCTTCCTCTGCCCGTGCGAGCACACCTAACGTGGTGGGGCACACATCCGGACAATGTGTGAAGCCGAAGAACAGCAGGCTCCAGTGATTGCGCAGTCGCGCACCATCGAAAGTGCCTCCATCCTGATCGGTGAGTTCGAACTCGGGCAAAGGCCGCGGCGGCGTCAGCAGAGTCGCTTTCGCGAGACCCAGTTGGGTCGAACCTTGCGGACTCAGCAATGCGCGCGCGAGCAGCATGCCACTCGCAACGGCTACAATGGCGACGATGGCGGCTACGGCGATTGATTGATTGCGGGACATCGATCCGGACGTGTCCAGTACCTGTTGGGTCGCGGATTATTGCATGCCATCGAGTCTTCACTGCTGCCTATCTGCGAACTCTATGCCGCGCGTTGTCGAGCCCAGAACTGTCGAAGAATTCATACGTCATGGCGCGAAGCTTCTTGGCGGCGCGAATCTTTGGTTTGGCCATGGTACGGACAACGCGGTGGACGAAGCTGCAGAGCTGGTTTTCTTCGGTGCAAGACTGCGACACGAAGATGCGTCCAGGGTCTATGGTCGCGAGCTCACTTCACGACAGCGTGAAGAAATTCAGCAACTGTTCGAACGTCGCATTCGCGAGCGCGTACCCGTCGCCTACATCACGCATCGAATGTGGTTCGCGGGCCATGAGTTCTATGTCGATGAACGGGTGCTCGTGCCGCGCTCACCCATCGCAGAGCTGATCGAAGCGCAGTTCGAACCCTGGATCGAAGCAGATCGTGTGCATCGCGTGCTCGACATCGGCACGGGTTCAGGCTGCATTGCAATTGCCGCCGCGCTGGCATTACCTGACGCGCGAGTCGACGCTGCGGATATTTCGGAAGAGGCGTTAGCGGTGACACGAATCAACATCGATCGCCATCACGTGAGTGCTCGCGTTCGAGCTGTTCAATCAGATGTGTTCGATGGACTCGCCAATGAACGCTACGACGTGATCGTGGCCAATCCGCCGTATGTCGGAGGTGAGGAGTTGGCGCAATTGCCTGATGAATATCATCGCGAACCGCGATTGGGCTTATACGGCGGGGATGATGGCCTCGACATCGTGAGGCGCATTCTCGGTCAGGCTGCCGCGCATCTCGAACCCGGGGGCGTTTTGATTACCGAAGTCGGCAACTCCGAAGAGGCACTCACGGAAGCTTTCCCACGAGTGCCGTTTACATGGCTCGAATTCGAGCGCGGCGGAGGCGGAGTGTTTCTGTTGACCGGCGATCAGCTCGAGCCGCTTGCCAATCAAACCGGGGCTAACGAAACCGGGGCAAATCAAGCCGGGCCAAATCAAAGATAGAATGAACTCGCGGCCTGTGATGGCCACGCAAAATCGCACTACAAGATCATGTCTGGCAACACACTCGGCAAGCTGTTTACGGTCACGTCCTTCGGCGAAAGTCACGGGCCCGCATTGGGATGCATTGTTGACGGTTGCCCGCCCGGGCTGGCGATCAGCGCATCCGATATTCAGCCGTGGCTCGAGCTGCGTCGCACCGGGACCTCGCGTCACACCAGTCAGCGCAAGGAATCCGATCAGGTCAGGATCCTGTCGGGAGTGTTTGAAGGTCACACCACCGGAACCCCCATCGGATTGCTGGTTGAGAATGAGGATCAGCGTTCGCGCGACTACGAGAAAATCAAGGATCGTTTTCGCCCTGGGCACGCCGACTACACCTACCAGCAGAAGTACGGTTTTCGCGACTATCGAGGCGGCGGCCGTTCCTCAGCGCGTGAGACAGTGATGCGCGTTGCGGCTGGTGCGATTGCGCGCAAGTACCTCAAAGAACGGCTGGGCGTCGAGATTCGTGGCTATCTGGCACAACTGGGTCCGCTGACGCTCGAGCCGAAAGATATCGAACACTCCTACGACAATC
>JBJMWN010000225.1:0-5140 GCA_045810085.1 Povalibacter sp.
CGAAACCATGAACCGCGCGGCGTCCGTCCTGACCGAGATAAGTCTCGTTGATGTAAGCATTCATCAAGTCCTGCTTCTCGAAATGCACTTCGAGCAGCATCGCCATGAACGCTTCTTCGATCTTGCGGCTGAACGTACGACGGTTGTCGAGGAAGTAGCTCTTCACCAACTGCTGTGTGAGCGTCGAGCCGCCCTGCTCTACTTGTCCCGCACGGAAATTCACCCACGCCGCTCGAATGATCGCGGCGAAGTTCACACCATGATGCGTATCGAACTTGCGATCCTCGACCACCTTCAATGCGGCTGGCAGCAGATCAGGCACCTCTTCCGGCGTGACGACGACGCGATCTTCGCCGTGAATCGGAAAGATGCTGCCGATCAGCAGTGGATCAAGACGGAAGATCGGTACGTCTTCGCCGCTCGCATCTTTGATGGACTCGATCGACGTCGAGTCCGCAGTGACAGAGAGCGCCTGGGATTCCTGCACCGCATCGGCAAACTGAAAGCGACGATTCACGAAATCGATACGTGATCCGCGACGGCGATAGCTGCCCGCTTCCTTGGGCGCATCGACTCGGTGATATCCCAAACGCCGCAACTCGTCTTCGAGAGCGTCTGCGTCGAACGCCTGCCCGACGTAAAGCTCGGTGGGTTCGGCGTACACCTGCGCGGGCAACGTCCAACGACGACCCTCGAACTGTTGAGTAACGATCCGATCGAGATACATCACCCAAACCAGAAGCCCGATGAGCAACAGGCCGAAGAGCAATGCAGTACCCGCAAAGATCTGTTTGCGGAATTTCTTGAAGGTGGAACGCAGTTGTCGGGCGATGGGCATGGAGTAAGAAGTCTCAATCGGTCAGCCGCTCAAGCCGATCGCGGGGTAAAAGGTTCCGGCCCGTCCGCGGGCTGATCCAGCTTGTGCACGGAATCTGGCAGAAAAGTGGCGAATTCTCGTTAGAGCATTCGCAGCGGGCAAGTTTCATGGACTTGCAGACAGCAGCTCACGTAATGCTGCCCTGAACTCTGATCCATCAAGGCTTCTGGGAAGCAGCTCGCCTCGACTCATCGTCGCCAGAACGTGGGCGAGATCAGAACGAGCAGCGGGAAGATTTCGAGACGACCCAGCAGCATGGCCAGGACGCAAATCCATTTGCCCGGTTCAGTGAGCGTCGTGAAATTCGCCGCGACTTTGCCCAGGCCGGTTCCAGTATTTGTCATGCACGCAGCGATGGCAGAGAAGGCGGTCACCTGATCCTCACCCGTGGCGAGCAATGCAATCATCAAGATGCCGAACGCGATCACGTACACGGCGAAGAAGCCCCACACGGCATCGATGACGCGCATGTCCATCGGTTTGTGTCCAAGCTTGACGGGCAGTTCTGCGCTCGGGTGGACCAGTTGATTCACCTCGCGCTGGCCTTGCTTGATGATGAGCAGCCAACGAACGATTTTCATGCCGCCCGAAGTCGAGCCAGCGCAGCCGCCGATAAACGCGGACAGAATCAGAATCACCGGCAATGCGCCAGGCCAGTGAGTGAAGTCGTCCGTGACGAAGCCTGAGGTCGTCTGCATGGAGACCGCCTGGAACAACGCGAGCCGAAAGGCCTCGCCCGGTTCCTGCGAAAAGCGTGTCGCCCACAACACCACTGTGTAGAGCGCAATGCTCACGATCAGGATGCGCACGAATGCGCCAAATTCAGGATCGCGGAAATAGCTGATCAGCCTGCGATGGCGCCACGCAAGAAAGTGCAGCGAGAAATTCACGCCGCCGATGAACATGAACACCACGGCGATCATCTCGATCACTGCGTTGTTGTAATAGGCAATGCTCGCGTTGTGAGTGGAGATGCCGCCTGTGGACACCGTGGTAAACGCATGCGCCACTGCATCGAACGGCGTCATGCCCGCTCCCCAGTAAGCGAGTCCGCATGCAGCCGTGATCGTGAGATAGATGATCCACAACGCCTTCGCCGTTTCAGTGATGCGCGGTGTGAGCTTGGAATCCTTCACCGGTCCAGGCGTTTCTGCCCGCAACAGCTGCATGCCGCCGACGCCCAGCATGGGCAGCAATGCGACTGCGAGAACGACGATACCGATGCCGCCCAACCATTCGATCTGGCAGCGGTAGTACAGAACCGAGGGCGGCAGAACATCGACCGAAGAAAAAATGATTGCGCCAGTGGTCGTGAAGCCGGACACAGCCTCGAACACTGCATCGGTCAGGGACATGTTGAGTTCGGCGGAGAGCAGAAGTGGCACCGATCCCGCTGCCCCGAGCACGACCCAGAACAGCGCCACCACCAGGAATCCATCGCGTAGCCGCAGCTCACGCACACGCTTGCGCACGGGCAGCCAGGCAAGTGCGCCGACTGCGAGCAACGACACGAACGAGTAGAAGAACGGCTCCCAGTTGCCATCCGCAAACTGCAGCGAGACCACCATCGGCGGCAACATGGTGAGGCTGAACAGCATCAGCAACAAACCGAGGATGCGTTGAACGACGAGGAAGTTCATTGCAGTTGGGCCAGCGATGATGGGCCACTGGCTGCACGCTCTGATGAAGGACGAACGCGCTTAGGTTCTGATTCTGGCCAGTTGCCAGTCGCGTCCTGACCTCCGCAGCTACGGCCAAAGGCCGCCCTCATCTCGCCGTCCTCTTCGGGACATCGAACAAGCGTTCGACCGCTTCGATGTGGCGGCGGTCGGTGAGGAACATGATCACGTGATCGTCGCGATGAATCATCGTGTCGTGATGGGCGATCAGAACTTCATCACCGCGAACGATGGCTCCGATGGTCGTGCCTTCCGGTAATGGAATGTCTTCAATGCGGCGGCCAATCACGCGACCTTCGCCTTGTGTGCCGTGAGCGACGGCTTCGATTGCTTCGGCGGCGCCACGACGCAGTGAATGCACGCGCACGACATCGCCGCGACGAACATGCGCGAGCAGCGAACCGATCGTGACCTGCTGCGGTGAAAGCGCGACATCGATGGTGCCGCTCTCTACGAGCTCTGCATAGGCGGGTCGATTAATGAGCGCCATGACTTTGTGACAGCCCAGACGCTTGGCCAGCATCGCAGAAAGGATGTTGGCTTCCTCCGCGTTGGTGACTGCCACGAAAATATCTGCGCTATCGATATTCTCTTCGAGCAGCAGATCCTCATCCGCGGCGTCACCGTTCAACACGATGGTGTTGCTCAATTGCTCGGAGATGCGGCGAGCACGACGCTGATCGCGCTCGATCAACTTCACCTGATGCTCGACCTCTAGTCGCTGCGCCAGCCGAAAGCCGATGTTGCCACCGCCTGCGATCACGACGCGACGCACAGGATCTTCGAGCCGCTGCATTTCATTCATCACGAGGCGAATGTCTTCACGTGCCGCAATGAAGAACACTTCATCACCGTGTTCTACGACTGTTTCACCTTGCGGCTTGATGCTGGCACCACCGCGATAGATGGCAGCTACACGCGCATCGCGTCCAGGAATGTGCGTCTGCAAGTGCTTCAGTTGCTGGCCTACCAGCGCGCCGCCTTGCAACGCCTTGACACCGACCAGACGCACTCGACCATCGGCGAAATCGAGCACCTGCAATGCACCCGGAAATTGAATCAGGCGAACCACATGATCAGTGACCAGCTGTTCCGGACTGATCGTGACGTCCACGGCGAAGGCTCGATCTTCGTCCGCGAATAACTTCGAGTAGCGCGAGTAATCGGCAGAGCGAATGCGTGCAATGCGCGTCGCATCGCGATTGAACAGCGTGCGTACCACCTGGCACGCCACCATGTTCACTTCATCGCTGTTGGTCAGCGCGACGAATACGTCGGCATCTTTTGCCCCCGCCGC
Source organism: Povalibacter sp. (assembly GCA_045810085.1). Classification (GTDB taxonomy): domain Bacteria; phylum Pseudomonadota; class Gammaproteobacteria; order Steroidobacterales; family Steroidobacteraceae; genus Steroidobacter. The sequence continues at coordinate 3,854 of JBJMWN010000225.1, forward strand.
TTCGAGCGTGGTGGGATATGCACCGTTCCCCGACAGCGTACGAATGTCGAGACGATCCTGCAGGTCGCGCAGCAACTCTTCGTTGATGTCGACGACGGTGACTTCGTTCGCCTCTTCACGTGCGAGATGAGTCGCCGCCGTGCGGCCCACCTGACCGGCGCCGAGGATGATGATCTTCACTGCCGCTCACCGGCAGCGAAGATGGCAACCGGCGACTGGCTGCTGGCAGCTAGCCAGAATTGATAATCGCGCACTACCGCTCCTTTTTTTCTTCTGGCCCGTGGCCAATCGCCAGCAGCCAGGCGCCCGGTTCGCTCATACCGGCTCCAAGTTCGCGTACGCCAGCATGAGCCACTTCGGCGGACCTTGCCGTTCGAAATTCACCTGGACGCGAGCGTGGCTGCCTTGGCCTTCGATGTCCAGAATAACGCCTTCGCCGAATTTGCCGTGGCGCACGCGCTGGCCCAAACGAATGCCGGTCGAAGGTGCTTCTTCTTCCACGCGACCCATCGTGGACTGACGCGGCATGTAAACCGGGCGGGAGACCTGGATCCGCGGCCGGATTTCTTCCAGCAACTCGGGTGGAATTTCTTTGATGAAGCGCGAAGGCACTCCATAGGTGTCCGTGCCATGCAGTCGCCGCTGTTCGGCGTATGACAGATACAGCTGCTTCATCGCACGCGTGGTGCCGACGTAGCACAGGCGACGTTCTTCTTCGAGGCCACCGGGGTCGGTGATCGAGCGCTGACTGGGAAACAGCCCATCTTCCATACCGCACAGGAAAACAAGCGGAAACTCCAGGCCCTTTGCCGAGTGCAGCGTCATCATCTGCACACTGTCTTCCCAGGCATCTGCCTGATCTTCACCGGACTCGAGCACCGCGTGCGACAGGAAGTTCGCGAGCGCAGTCATGTTGTTGGCTTCGTCGGGCTCGTAGCCACGCGCAGCAGTCACGAGTTCGTCCAGGTTCTCGACTTTGGCTTCACCACGATCGCCCTTGTCCTGCTTGTAATACGCCACCAGACCGCTGGTGTTGATTACATGATCGACTTGCTCGTGCAGCGGCAGAGTGCGCGTCTGTTGATCCAGCTGTTCGATCAGCACGAGGAACGCGTGCAGGCTCTGAGCGAATCGTCCACCGAGCTCGGTCATGCACGCGCCCGCCGCTTCCCACATCGAGCATGTGTTTGCACGCGCGTAGTTGCGAACGGTATCGAGTGTCTTGTTGCCGATGCCTCGCGCAGGGAGATTCACGATGCGTTCGAATGAAGCGTCATCAGCGCGATT